>NZ_CAUJNZ010000001.1:0-293533 GCF_963392925.1 Neisseria polysaccharea | reverse complement strand
TGCTCATGAGAAATCCCCTAAATGTCTTGGTGGGAATTTAGGGGATTTTGGGGAATTTTGCAAAGGTCTCCAACTATGTCTTTATCAAGATTTTTAATATTAATGGTAATGCTAAATGAGAATTCAAAATTAGGGAAAAATAAAACTTGTCCACCAATATTGGTATCAGCCCATGTTATTGAAAATCCAATTGCTTCATCTAAATTACTTTTTATTCTTAAAAAATCTAAAATTTCTTTTTCTGACATAGAAGCTGAATTCCAATCATAGTCTTCATCGTCAAGTGGTAAGTAAACAAAATTTCTATCATCTAGAAAACTCCAACCTCCATACAATAAGCATTCTAGTATTTCATAACGAGAAATTTTTTATTATTCATGGATAAATCAATATCTAAACTTACACTTCTTGACATTTTTAAATCTCCTATAACTTTTAATATTCAATATAGTTTTCAATGCGATAGTCCCGTACATGCCATTGATTGGCCTCAATACGAGAACCATTTTTTAAATGGAACGTAGCAGTAGTTTGGTCTTTTTGTCCTTGCGAGTTGTCGAATAAACCGTCTTTTCCTGCCTGATAGTAGGTATTTTGCCCCAGTACGGTGTAGTCACGGACTTGCTTTTCCGCTTTGGCTAAGTATGTCTCTGTTTTAAAGTGATTATTGATATTCTGCATATTCCGAACGGACATCAATGCATTACCTTGTACTTCCAAACCGGCACTGCCATTAACAAAGGTATCGGCAATGCCTGCCGCATGATGTTGTTCATCCAGTCGATTACCTACGGCAAAAATACCTTCGCTGGATAGTAGGGCACCTTCTTGGTTATGAATCTCTTTCGCTCCGATATCTAAACGTTTCCTTACAGCTATTGCACCCGCTTTGGTACTGCCTTCCGTCGTTTCTTCCCGGTTAAGCAGTATTTGCTTGTTCAGTACAATATATTTGCGCTATTTCCGCAATTTTCAAAATCCCCCGTTTTTTTAATTCTCTTATCGTTTCAATTATTTCTCCGTTTTTTCACGTTATATATCTATGACGAAACTAACACCACCCCACAAAATCAAAGCAAAACTGACCGCTGCAAAAACCAGACTGAATGGTGTATTCGTTGAAAACGAACCGTGGGAACGGTACTTTAAACGCTACGACCGCGAACATACCTTCTTCTATGCCGACCCGCCGTATTGGCAAACAGCAGGCTATGCCCGTTCTTTTGATTGGATGCAGTACGAGTTGCTTGCAAAAGCAATGGCAGAGGGCAAAGTCATACTGTCTATTAACGACCATCCCGATATTAGAGAGTTGTTCAAAGATTTCCGAACCACCCGCCTTGAGCTTATCTATTCCGTCAGTCGGGACAAAACGCAAAAAACCAGCGGCAAACTGGTTATCTGCAACTGGTAAAACAAAAGCGACGATAACCGTCGCTTTTATAAAAGTGCAAGGGAGTTGCAAATAATGCAATAGACTGCCAAAGTTTTTTTCTCAGAAAATGCCGAGATTTTTCTCAGTGCGTTTCATCCGCCGTGGCAATCGGCATCAAACCGCAGAACAGCACGTAATCCGCCCTGTCCTTGCCGCATGGATATTCGGCAATCGCCAGATTCCGTCCTTTTTCCGGATACGTGCCTTTTTGGTAGTTTAGATTTTCCGTATCCGCTTCCCAACCGGCTTCGCGCAGTTGGACATCAATCAACAGCAGGCGGGTTTGTTTTTCGTCCAGATCCCGCATCTGGCGGCTGCGGGCAAAACGTTTGTCCAATTGACTGCGGCGTGCCTGTTGTTCTTTTTCGCTTTTCGCCGCCAGTTCCGCGCGCAATTTTGCCAATTCCGCTTCTTGCGCTTTCAACAGGTATTGCTCTTCTCCGTTGGAAACCGGCGAATTTTCTAGCGTACTTTGTGTCTGCAAATAGGCAGGATTAAAGGCTTCCGACACAAAATCTTCCTGCCCATCGACAAAAGTGCGGCAAAACCACAATGCAATCTGCCACGCCGCCATCAAACTTTCTACCGCCGCTTTACGGTCGTCGTTAAATACGTGCGTTGCTGCATTGCCAGACTTACGCAAGCCGTGGAAAAGATGCAGCATATCTCGATTAATGCCATAACGTGCAACTGTTTGAACAGATCCGACTACGAACTGTTTTCCGACTCCGCCAGTCCATAGTTTGCCGCCACGGTTTTCGCCGTCAGCTCGGCAAACTGACGGGTTTTCATCACCAACGTGTTGGAATCGTCGGCAAAATAGCGTTCCGCATTGCGCACAAGCGTAAACAGAATGGGGAAATCGGATTGGAAAAAGGTCAAGTTCGACCGCATCGGCAACTTCCTCGATACGGATTAGCGGTTATTCTTGGCTTTCTTTATTTTGATGGAAACGGATTTTTTACTTTTCCCCTTCTGCCCTTTCCCGCCTTTTTCCAATTTGCCGTTTGACGGGGTATTTTTCTTGGATGGTTTGGCTTTTTTCCTTTTGGGTTCTGCATTGGGCATTTTGTTTTTTCCGGAATGCTTTCTGCCGGACGTGCCGCCCGCAATCAAGACAAAGTCAACTTTTCCGGTATCCAAATCGGCACGGACCACTTTAATGGCAACCCTGTCGCCCATGTTGAAACGGATGCCGCTGCGTTCGCCTTCGATTGCCATGATTTCGGGGCGGAAGTTGAAATAGTCTTCGCCCAAATCGCTGATGTGCACCAAGCCGTCGATGTGGATGCCGTCTAGTGTTACAAAGATACCAAAACTGGTCATGCCGGAGATTTTACCTTCGAATACTTCGCCGACCTTATCGCGCATATAGTAGGTTTTCAGCCAGTTTTCCACATCGCGTGCGGCATCGTCGGCACGGCGTTCGCAAAACGAAGTATGCACGCCCAAAGCCTGCCAGCTTTTGTTTGGCGTGTAGGTCTGCTTGTCCAATACAGCTTTGATGGCGCGATGGACGGTCAGGTCGGGATAGCGGCGGATGGGGGAAGTGAAGTGGGCGTATGCTTCATAAGCCAAACCGAAATGCCCTTCGCAATGCGGTTCGTAAACCGCCTGCTGCATGGAGCGCAGCATCATGACTTGCAGCAATTCGGCATCGGGTCTGCCTTTGAATTGTTCGGCAAGCGCGGCATAGTCTTTCGGCGTCGGGTTGTTGCCGCCGCCAAGTTGAAGCCCCAACAGACCGAGCTGCTCGCGCAGGGTGGCGAGTTTTTCGGGCGTGGGACCCAAATGGTTGCGGAACAAAGCCGTATGTTTGTTTTTCAGCAAAAACTCTGCCGCGCAAACATTCGCCGCCAGCATACATTCTTCAATCAGCTTGTGGGCATCGTTGCGGACGACGGGCACGATTTTTTCAATTTTGCCGTTGCCGTCGAAAAGCATTTGGGTTTCGACGCTTTCAAACTCCACCGCGCCGCGTTTGAAACGCCTTTTCTGAAGGATTTTGAAGAGTTTGTAAAGGGTATCAATTTGGGCTTTGTGCGGATGGTCGATGCCGTCTGAAATCCATTTCCAAACTTGGTTGTAGGTCAGGCGGGCATGGGAGCGCATCACGGCGGGGTAGAAGCGGTATTCTTTAATATTGCCCGCGTAAGTGATGACCATATCGCACACCATGCACAAACGCTCGACATTAGGATTGAGCGAGCAGATGCCGTTGGACAGGTTTTCCGGCAGCATCGGAATCACACGGCGCGGGAAGTAAACACTGGTGCTGCGTTCCTGAGCGTCCGTGTCGATAGCGTCATCGGGGCGGACATAATGGCTGACATCGGCAATCGCCACGACCAAACGGTAATTGCGTCCGATTTTCTCGGCAAACACGGCATCGTCAAAATCGCGCGCCGTTTCGCCGTCTATCGTTACCAAAGGCAGGTCGCGCAAATCGACGCGGCCTTTCAAATCGCTTTTGCGTACATGGTTGGGAATTTTTTTCGCGGCTTTGGCACACGCTTCACCGAATTGGTGCGGCAAATGATGCTTTCGCACGGCAATTTCAATCTCCATGCCGCTGTCGGCATAATCGCCCAATACTTCGATGATTTTCGCCACTGCCGGCCGGTTTTGCTCAGGATAAACCTCAATTTCGCCGACGATAACCTGACCGGATTCGGGTTTGAAACGCGCCACGCCGTCCGGTTCCAATACGATGCTTTGGTTCAGACGCTTGTCTTCCGGCTCCAAAATCGCCACGCCCCTATCCATATAGAAACGGCCGACAACTTTGCTTTGCGCGCGTTCGACAATATCCAGAACCGTCCCTTCGCACCGCCCCCTGCGATCTATGCCGGCAGGGCGAACGGTAACAATGTCGCCGTGCATGACACCACGCATCTGGTGTTCGTATAAAACGAAATCTCCTTCGCCCGTCGGCATGAGCGGTACGGCGAAGCCGAAACCGTCCTTATGCGCCTCGACGCGGCATTTGACCAAATCCAATTTGTCCGCCGCGCAAACCGCGCCCCGACGGTTGATTAAAACCTGACCGTCCCGCGCCATCGCCTTCAGACGGCGTTCAAAAAAGACATACTCGTCTTCCGTAATCGAAAGCTCGCGTGCAAGCGATTCGATTTTTGAAGGCACACCTTTGCGTTCCAACAATTCGATTATCCATTCCCGACTGGGCAAAGGATGTTCATAACGCTGTTTCTCCCGACTCAAAAACGGGTCTTTTTCCCGTAAATTTAAATATTTAATATTTTTGTTCATTTTGACCGTTGACATTCTTTTTATGACCTATATAATAGCGACTTCTTTGCGGAAGGACACTGTACCGCAAAACAGTAAATAAAGCAAAGCCCAGGTGGCGGAATTGGTAGACGCGCTAGCTTCAGGTGCTAGTATCCTAACGGGTGTGGAAGTTCGAGTCTTCTCCTGGGCACCAATCATGCTTTGCTTTATTTAGATATTTATATTGCCCAGGTGGCGGAATTGGTAGACGCGCTAGCTTCAGGTGCTAGTATCCTCACGGGTGTGGAAGTTCGAGTCTTCTCCTGGGCACCAATAATAATTTATCCTGTTAAGGGTAAATTCCGCCATTAGAGAGGTGGATGAGTGGTTTAAGTCGCACGCCTGGAAAGCGTGTATACGTGAATAGCGTATCGAGGGTTCGAATCCCTTCCTCTCTGCCAAATACAAATCCCAAACTTTTACAGTTTGGGATTTTTTGTTACTTACGTATTGATTTTATTGCGTAAAATCAGCTACAACCCATTACCTTACGTTACCATTGATTACTATCCGTTACCGTTTTTTTATGGTATGTTTTGCGGTATGTTTTACCCTCTTCCTAAGCCTGTAAGGACTCAAAAGGTGTATCCCTTCAAACGGCATTGTTCGACATGCTGCAAACCGAAAACCGATATGGCTGCACCGCATCCCAATCCGACCAACCTTTCCGAATACATCAGAACCTTAAAACGTGATTTGCCGTTCGGGGTTTCTGTTGCGGGCGAAGGGGTGCTGTTCCGGCATTCCGTTCTGCGCGGCAGGTTGTTTCAGCCGTTGCTTGCGCTGTTTTTCGGTCTGCTGCTTTGGATGGGCGGCGGAAACCAGTTGCTCGAATGGGGTGTTCCTCCCGTATCCGATTCGGTTTACAGCGTCTTGACGGCGGGTTTTTCCGTGTTTTGGATGTGGCGCATGGAGCGTTGGTGGTATGCGCTGACGACGTGCAAATCGGTTTATATCGATGATAAGGAACTGGTTGTTTATGGTGCGTTCGGGCGTGTCCGTTATCGCGGCAGGCATGATGCGGCATATTCCGTTCATGTGCTTCCGCATTCCCTCTACCAATGGCTGACCGGAGGAGTTGCGCTGCTGACCGGTCCGAGCGGACGCGGTGTGTGGACGGGCATGGTTTTGGGGCTGCACCGCCATAACCTCGGTGCGACGCTGGCGCGGAAAACGCTGGCAGACCTGCCGGAGCAGCATCCTTAAGACGCGGCATTTCGGCGTTCAGACGGCATTGTTCTTGAAAACACCATAGACAACGCCGCCCAACTGGTATAGTGTTCGTCCTGCTGCGGCATCTTTCCGATACCGCATTTTTTCAATATTAATTATCCGACTTACAAAGGTAAAAACATGACTGTCCGTATCGAACACGATTTATTGGGCGACCGCGAGATTCCCGCCGAAGTATATTGGGGCATCCACACCCTGCGCGCCATTGAAAACTTTAAAATCTCCACACAAAAAATTTCCGACGTGCCGCAGTTTGTCCGCAGTATGGTGATGGTGAAAAAGGCGACGGCACAGGCAAACGGTGAGTTGGGCGCGGTCAAGCCCGAAATCGCCGCCGCCATTGAAAAAGCCTGCGACGAAGTTCTGCTGAACAACCGCTGCCTCAACCAATTCCCGTCCGATGTGTATCAGGGCGGTGCGGGAACTTCGGTCAATATGAACACCAACGAAGTCATCGCCAACCTCGCATTGGAAGTCTTGGGATACGAAAAAGGCCGCTACGACATCGTCAATCCGATGGATCACGTCAATGCCAGCCAATCGACCAACGATGCCTATCCCACGGGCTTCCGCCTTGCCGTGTATTACAGCATCGGCGAACTACTGGAAAAACTGACCGTATTGAAAAACGCCTTTGCCGCCAAAGCCGAAGAATTTAAAGACGTTTTGAAAATGGGCCGCACCCAGCTTCAAGATGCCGTGCCAATGACTACAGGACAAGAATTCCAATCTTTCCAAGTGTTGTTGGAAGAAGAAATCCTCAACCTCGACCGCACGCGCCAACTGCTTTTAGAAGTCAATTTGGGCGCAACGGCAATCGGCACGGGCGTGAACACGCCCAAAGGCTACGCCGAACTGGTGGTCAAAAAACTCTCCGAAGTCAGCGGCTTGTCTTGCAAACTGACTGAAAACCTGATCGAAGCGACCTCCGACTGCGGCGCATATGTGATGGTACACGGCGCATTGAAGCGCACGGCGGTCAAACTCTCCAAAATCTGCAACGACTTGCGCCTGCTCTCTTCCGGCCCGCGTGCCGGCTTGAAAGAAATCAACCTGCCCGAATTGCAGGCCGGTTCTTCCATCATGCCTGCCAAAGTCAATCCCGTGATTCCCGAAGTGGTCAACCAAGTCTGCTTCAAAGTCATCGGCAACGACACCACCATCACTTTCGCCGCCGAAGCAGGTCAGTTGCAACTGAACGTTATGGAGCCGGTCATCGCCCAATGTATGTTTGAAACCATTTCCCTCTTGGGCAATGCCGCAGTCAACCTGTCCGACAAATGCGTCAAAGGCATTACGGTCAACCGCGAAATCTGCGAACGTTACGTTTTCAACTCCATCGGTTTGGTGACTTATCTGAATCCTTATATCGGCCACCACAACGGCGACTTGGTCGGCAAAATCTGCGCCCAAACCGGCAAAGGCGTACGCGAGGTTGTTTTGGAACGTGGGCTGTTGAGCGAAGAAGAACTCAACCGTATCCTCTCCCCCGAGAACCTGATGAATCCTCATCTGTAAACATTACGAACAAATGCCGTCTGAAGCAGGGATGTTGCTTCAGACGACATTTAATTATATCAATCAGCCGGATTATATGCCGAACAGTGCCTTGACTTCCGCCCAATAAAACAGGCAGGCGATGGAACACAGTGCCAACACGATTCCCGCCGTATTGATTGTGCTGATTTTTTCCTTAAAAAACAGTGCGCCCGAAAGCGTACCCAAAACAATCACGCCGATATTCATACCGGCAAAAACCAGCGTGGGATTATCTTTCATCATTTGGTGCGCGGTGATGTAGGTTACGATGTTCATAAAGTTCAAACCGCCCAAGAGTATGCCGCCGACCACACTCTCAATGCGCCATTTGACTGATTTGGACAATAGGTAGGCAAATATCAAAATACCGGACAAAGCAAATGCAATCAGAAGGTTGCCTGAAAATGCCGTTCCGCTTTTGGCAAGCTGCTTAAACAAGATATCGATAATGCCGTAACCTGCCCACACGCCCAGCAGCAATGCCGCCTGCCGCCACGCGCTTCCTGATTTTTTGCCACCGCTGTGTTTCCAAAGCAGGCAGAACAGTGCGGCAAAGGCGAGGCACAGCCCGATTAGTTTGCCTTCGCTGAGTTTTTCGCCAAACAGCGTTAAAGCGGCAACAATCGGCAAAAACAGCGACAAACGCTGCGCCGCGTCGGATTTGACGATACCGGCGGCTTCTACGGATTTGCCCATTATCACGAATACAGACGGCAGCAGCACGCCCAATGCGGCAAACAGCCACCATGTCGGCAAAAATGCGCCGATATTGCCGACATCCGGCTTCAATACCAGCAGGGTCAGTATGACCGCGACCACATAATTGACGGCGACCGCCTGCGCGATGTCGATTTTTTTCTTCCTTGCCATTTTCAGCAAAATGGAAACCGACACGCTGAACACGATGCTGATTAACAGGTAAGCCATACTATATCCATTTCTCGGGTGCAACCGCCCTGCCGCCGTTGAAGCGGATAAAGCCGGCGATGATGCGGTAGAAATACCAGACGTTCGTTGCAATAATAATCAGCACGCCGATACCCAAAAGGGCAGTCAGCGCACCCAAAATATAAAGCCAAAATGTGCGCCAAAAGGTTTTAATCAGGTATTCGGTATGTGCGGCATAGACAATGCTGTCCAAACTGTTCCGTTTCATATAGGCGAGAATCACGCCGACTATGGGCATATAGGCGAAAATCACGCCGACTATGGGCATGAACAGCATGATTGCACCCAAACCGAACAGGATGTAGGCGGCGAGGACATAGTTGCGCCCGCTTCCGCCGCCGGACGGTTCGTAAGCATGGCGCGAACGTGAAGCCTGCCGTTCAAACGCCTGTCTGAACGCCTGTTCGCGGCGCATCTGTTCGCGGTAAAACTGCTCCCTGCGCGCCTGTTCGCGGCGGAATGCCTCTTCCTGCCGCCTGCGTTCCTCATGCCGTCTGAAGGACGCGTCGTATTGCATCCGTTTCGACAGGTCGGAAAGCGTATCGTAAGCCCGTTGGATTTCTTTGAACTTTTCTTCCGCCTGCGGATTGCCCGGATTGCGGTCGGGATGGTATTTCATTGCCAGCTTGCGGTAGGCGCGTTTGATTTCGTCCGCCCCCGCCTGCGGCGACACGCCCAATACGGCATACAAATCTTTGTCCATATTGCTCCTTATATAGTGGATTAACAAAAATCAGGACTAGGCGACGAAGCCGCAGACAGTACAAATAGTACGGAACCGATTCACTTGGTGCTTCAGCACCTTAGAGAATCGTTCTCTTTGAGCTAAGGCGAGGCAACGCCGTACTGGTTTTTGTTAATCCACTATACTTCCCCGTCAAACCGCTGCCTGTATTGTTTTCGGGTTCAAAATATTTAAATCTCCGGGACGGATGCCGATAATGAACCCGCGTTTTCCGCCGTTGATATAGATGGTTTCCAAATCCATCACCGACTGTTCGACATAAATATCCAATTTTGTCCGGATGCCGAACGGCGTTGTGCCGCCGACCAGATAGCCCGTCCACTTGTTTGCCTGTGCGGGCGTGGCGGGTTCGATGTGTTTCGCACCCAAATACCGCGCCAGATTGCGGGTTGAAATCTGTTTGTCGCCGTGCATCAAGACAATCAGCCCCTTACCGTTTTCATCTTGCAAAACAATGGTTTTAATGACCAAGTGTTCGTCTTTGCCGAACAGTCGGGCAAACTGCGCCGTGCCGCCGTGTTCCTCATAGGCATAGGTAAAAGGTTCAAATTCGATGCCGTTTTCACGCAAAACGCGTACGGCAGGTGTTATCGGATAAGTGTGTTTACTCATTTTTCGTCATGCAAAACATGGAAATCGGTCAAGCGCAATGTTACCATATATCCCCTTTATCGAAGGAAACCGATATGGATATCCGATATTTCGGCACAACGCCCCGCTATTCCGAAGCCGTCGGCGCAAACGGCTTGATTTTCCTCTCCGGCATGGTTCCCGAAAACGGTGAAACGGCTGCCGAACAGACTGCCGACGTGCTTGCCCAAATCGACCGCTGGCTGGCGGAATGCGGCTCGGACAAGGCACACGTTTTGGATGCGGTCATCTATCTGCGCGATATGGGCGACTATACCGCGATGAACGAAGTTTGGGATGCTTGGGTTGCCGCCGGCAGAACGCCCGCCCGCGCCTGCGTGGAAGCGCGGCTCGCCCGTCCGGAGTGGCGTGTCGAAATCAAAATAACCGCCGTGAAGAAAGACGCGGCAACCGAATAAACAGATTTCCTTTATATTTCAGAGTACGCAAATGATGAAAACCTTACTGCCCTTTTTCGGCGTGGTGCGCGTCAGTGGCGAAGACCGCCAAACCTTCCTGCACGGACAGCTTTCCAACGACATCAACCACCTTCAGACCGGGCAGGCGTGTTATGCGACTTACAACACGCCCAAAGGCCGCGTCATCGCCAATATGATTGTCGTCAACCGAGGCGGCGATTTGCTGCTGATTATGGCGCAAGACCTGCTTGAAGCAACGATCAAACGCCTGCGGATGTTTGTCCTGCGTGCCAAAGTCGTTTTTGAAATCCTTGAAGATTACGCCGTCGGCGCAGAGTTGGCAGAATCCGCCGAACCGCTTGCCGCACAAGAACCCAACCTTGCCTTTGCCGCACAACAAGATTCAGACGGCATCTGCTCTATCGTTCTGCCTCATGGCGGCATCCTTCGCATCGCACCCGAAACCGCCCTGCCCCCTTATGATGCCGCCGCCGAAAGCGCGTGGCGGCTGCACGAAATCCGCAGCGGTTATCCGTGGATATGCGCGGCTACCAAAGAAACTGCCGTTGCCCAAATGCTCAACCAGCACATCATCGGCGGCGTACACTTCAAAAAAGGCTGCTATCCGGGACAGGAAATCATCGCGCGCGCCCAATATCGCGGTCAGGTCAAACGCGGCTTGGCGGTGTTGTCGGGAAATTCGGCAGCCGAAGCGGGCATCCTGCTGACGGCAGACGGCGAAGAGGCCGGCATCGTGCTCGACAGCGTTAAAGATTCGGAAAACTTTACCGCCCTTGCCGTGATTAAATTCTCCGCCGCACAAAAAGAACTGACCGCCCCAAACGGCGGTATCTTCAAAGCGGTTCATCTCTTCTTTAAAACCGAAAATGCAGAATAAGCCCTCTAATGCCGTCTGAACCTTTTTCAGACGGCATTTTAAAACCGCCCCTGTTTTCGGTTACAATGCCGCATCCCTAATTTTTCAAACCACCGCCATGTCCAAAAAAACCAAACAAGAACTGGAAAACAACAAACTCAGCAAACGCCTGCGCCACGCCGTCGGCGATGCGATTAACGATTTCAACATGATCGAGCCGGGCGACAAAATCATGGTCTGTCTCTCCGGCGGCAAAGACAGCTACGCCCTTTTAGATATCCTGCGCCAGCTTCAAGCCAGTGCGCCGATTGATTTCGAACTGGTTGCCGTCAATCTCGACCAAAAGCAGCCGGGTTTCCCCGAAAAAGTATTGCCGACCTATCTCGAAAGCATAGGCGTGCCGTACAAAATCGTCGAAGAAGACACCTACTCCACCGTCAAACGCGTGTTGGACGAAGGCAAAACGACTTGTTCGCTGTGCAGCCGCCTACGCCGCGGCATCCTCTACCGCACCGCAAAAGAATTGGGCTGCACCAAAATCGCCTTAGGACACCACCGTGACGACATCCTTGCCACCATGTTTTTAAATATGTTTTACGGCGGCAAACTCAAAGCCATGCCGCCCAAGCTGGTGAGCGACAACGGCGAACACATCGTCATCCGCCCGCTGGCGTATGTCAAAGAGAAGGACTTAATCAAATACGCCGAATTGAAACAATTCCCCATCATCCCGTGCAACCTTTGCGGCTCGCAGCCCAACCTGCAACGCCAAGTCATCGGCGATATGCTGCGCGATTGGGACAAACGCTTCCCCGGCCGTATCGAATCGATGTTCTCCGCCCTGCAAAACGTCGTCCCTTCCCACCTTGCCGATACCGAACTCTTTGACTTTGTCGGATTGGAACGCGGTCAAAGCCTAAAACACGGCGGCGATTTGGCTTTTGACAGCGAAAAAATGCCCGAACGTTTTTCAGACGGCAGCGAAGAAGATGAGAGCGAAATCAAAATCGAGCCGCAAAAAGCCGAACGCAAAGTCATCAACATTCTGGCGAACAAGCCGAAAACCTGCGGAGCATAGGC
Organism: Neisseria polysaccharea; assembly: GCF_963392925.1. Classification (NCBI taxonomy): domain Bacteria; kingdom Pseudomonadati; phylum Pseudomonadota; class Betaproteobacteria; order Neisseriales; family Neisseriaceae; genus Neisseria; species Neisseria polysaccharea. The sequence continues at coordinate 281,336 of NZ_CAUJNZ010000001.1, read as the reverse complement.
CTCCGCCGTCAAAAATGCCGTCTGAAACCCGTTTGGCGTTTCAGACGGCATTTTAAAATCCCGAAGCAGGCGGCTCCCAAACATTTGTTTCTCAGTGTCCGTTTTCAGAATGTCCTCCTGCGGGCATATTTTGCCCGATCAGTTCGGCTATCTTCTCGCCGTCAAACTGCGTTTTGAACACCACCTTGATTTCTTTGGAAATCTCGGCAAACAGCTTTTCGGCATGTTTGATTTTCCGCTCTTCGCTTTTTCGCAAATCTTCCGCCCCATCAGTCCCTTTGGCTTCAATCACAAAGTTCAGAATCTCGCCGCTTTTGGTTTTCACGATATAGGCAAAATCGGGCGAATACGTGCCGCCGCCGGCAACAGGGATTTTGATGGAGTTTCTCGGTATTTTAGTGAATACGGTTACGCCTTCAATTTGGTTGTTGGCGACATTTTCATGTTCTATATCCGAATCGTAGAAAATCTCGCCGAAGAGATAGCTGGCGGCAGGCCGGTGCTCCGTATCTTCAAATCTTCCCAAATCTGCTTTTTTCACCGCACGCGGTTTGCCGTCTTTATTGGTAAATTTGGTCGGATGGATTTTGCTGCCGACAAGCTGGTAATCCAGTTCGAATTTATGGAAGGAATGATGAAGCAAAAACCGGTTGAAGCCGTTTTTGATTTGGGCGATGGTTTGCATATTCAAAAAATCGCCAATGTTCAGTTCGTTGCGGATGCGGTAAAACGCCTGATGCAAAGTCTGCATGCGGATTTTTGCCGTTTGTGCCAGTTTTTCCAGAAACTCACGGTAAGTCATTGTGTTGAAACGGATAAAATCTTCATCTTCAATACTGTCTATGCGGCGGGAAAGCATGAGCCCGTTGTTGATATAAGTTTCGTTTACCGCCGTGCGTATGCCTGCCTGCGGGAATTTGGCGGCGTTTTCACGCAAATAGGCGGTAAATAAATCGACAAATTCGGCTTCATCCTTAATTTTATACTGCAAAACGGCTTTATGGTGAATCAGCTCCCACAAAGCTTTGAGTTCTTCATATTTGCCTTCGCGCATGATGATGGTGTCTTTGCCTTCGTCTTTGGCGTTGCTGACTTTGCCTTTGTCCAAACCTTTGGGGAAGGCTTCGGGATAGGCGGCTTTTAATTTGTCATAGCCGTCTTCGGTAAAGTTTTCATTGTCGTCAATGATGCCGTCTGAAAATAGTTTGTTTAACAATACCAGCGGTTTGATATCGGGGTATTTTTGCAATATTTTTTGTTTCAAGTCCTCGGTAAACTTTTTGGAGATTTCTTCCTGAAAAGAATTATCGTTGATTTCGCCGACAAGCTGCTTCACAAAGTCTTTTTCGCTGCTATCGACAAAATAATTCAGTTTGTACGATACATCGCGCACCCGCGCCATCAGCTCGTTTACCGGCAGGCGCAGACCGCGTCCGACTTCTTGCAGCTTGGAAGTCGTGCTGCCGCTGGAACGCAGTTTGCAAATCTGGAAAACGTTGGGATTGTCCCAGCCTTCGCGCAGCGTCCATTTGGAAAAAATAAAGCGGCGCGGGTTGTCCAAAGACAGCAGCTTTTCCTTATCGTGCAGGATTTCATTGATTTCCTGCTCGATTCTATCGTCGCTGTCTGTATTGTCTTTGGAAAAATAACCGCCGTGGCAGGCGGATACATCGTCCAACGTCTTTTGCAGGTAATCACGATAAAACGGGTCGCTTTCCGTTTTCAGGCGGCGTGCCGCTTCCGCACGGATCCAGCTTTCAAATTTATCTTTCAGGCTGCCTGAAAGCTCGTTGCCGCTGCGGTAGCCCGCGATATCGTCAATAAAAAACAGCGTCAGCGGCTTGATTTTGGGCTGTGGCGCGCGTTCTGCCAAAAGCGCGCGTTCCAGCTTGAAATGTTCGGCAACCGCCCTCTGCATCATCGCGTCCTGCACCGTTTGCGAATAGGAATAAGGGTTGATGACGGCACCCGTTTTCAACTCCAAGCCGTTGCTTAACACCACCACGGTTTTATTCATTTTGTCGATTTTCAAATCCGAAACAGCGGGATGGATTTTCGACAAATCTTCGCCTTTTGCCAGTTTGAACGTCTGCTTTTTGTCCTTTTCGTTTAATTCAAATTTCGCTTCTTTGCCGTCCGACGACACCAGTTTTACCGCCGCATCCATGCCGCCCTGCATTTCTTCCTGAAACACGCGCACGCCTTTGACCAGCCCGTCGTTAAACGCGTCCACCGCCGTCAGACGGTAAAGCAGGTTGTAATATTCATCGTTAAATGTCGCACCGTAGCGTAAAATATATTGCGGTTTTAAGCGTTTGATATTGCCCCACGTTTTCGCGCTCTCCCGGGTCGGGAATTTATGCGGTTCGTCCACAATCACAAACGGGCGCACGGCGGCCAATGCATCAACGGGATTGTCAAACAAATCTTTCAATACCTTGTCGCCCGTATCGGTCATAGACGGCGAATTAACCATGCCCGCGTTAATCAGCAGCACATGGATTTCCTTTTTGTTTTCCGCTTTGACAAATTGCTCAATCGTTATGGGCGCATTGGACTTTTTGCCCTTATTCTTTTTCGCGCTTTCCACCACATAGGTTTTCAGGCGTACGCCTTCATAATCGCCGCCGAAGTCCTGTTCAAAATGCTCTGCCAAAGCCTTGCTTTGCAAAAACTGCCGTGTTCCCGCCTTAATGGACAAAGTCGGCACGACCACGATAAATTTGAACACGCCCAGCCAACGGTGCAGCTCGAACATGGTTTGTGTGTAGGTATAGGTTTTGCCCGTGCCCGTTTCCATGGAAATATCAAGGATATTTTGGTCGTCCGAACGGTCGGGGAATCGGCCGTCTATGCCGTTTTGGCTTTGCACTTTCAGGATATTGTCTGCGTATTGTTTTGCAGCAAACAAAAGTTCGGGATTTTCGTCTGCCGCCCGATATTTGGGCGTTGCCCCGTCAAACACGCCCAAAACCGCCGAAACCGCCCGCATTTGGTGCGGCTGGTTTTTCTCGTAATTAAAACCGCTCATGAATGTTTCTCCATGAAGTCATTGTTGTATCATCCTTCCACCGCAAGGGGAATCCAAGCCGAAAAGCAGCCTGCACTTTCAGATTCCCGACTACACCCTGATAATCACATTCAACTCAATCTCTTTTTTATTGGTATAACCGCGAACCGCCTGGTCAAGTTCGTGCTGCATGGCGCTTGCCATATTGCTGCCGAATACAATCACGCGGTTGGGATTGAAAGCTGCATCGTCGTCCAGCTTCTTGATAAACGCCAGCAAATCGGCGGAAGTAAAACCCGCATTCATCAAATATAGCCGCTTTTCGCACAGATATGCCGTGTAATCCCCTAACCCCACAGGCTCAACCGGCGTAGTTAGTGCCGCCCCGTCATACAGCGTCCAGGTGGTCAGAAGCGTTTGCAGCTGTTCTTCGCTTAATTCATCGTTAAGCGGCAAATCCGGTTGTTCGGGCGAAAAATCGTTATCCGGATGCTGCCTGAAATTGTCTGCCGTTTGAAAGATTTTGAAGCCCAAATCGCCCGTGTAATCGGGATGCTCGGCGCGGATTTTGGCGGCGGCTAGCTCTATTCTGTCTTTTGTAATTTCAAAAATATTATTGTAGCCTGCTAAAAACGCATCAGAATCAGGTTTTGTTAGCTCAGGAAGCTGGACAGTTATAAATTTTCTATTCCCATCATCTATCAGGTTTAAATTCATTAAAGCGTGAGCAGTTGTTCCGCTACCAGCAAAAAAGTCTAAGACTAGGTCATTTTTGCCTGTACAGTGAAAAATTAGTTTTTCTATTAAATCTAACGGTTTTATTGTTTCAAACCCATGTTCTTTTTGTAATAAGTTTAAGACAATAGATTTACCATTTTCACTTGTTCCCACTGTATCAGACATATCAATCCATAGTGGATAATAGCTTTCATTATTTTCATCTTTCTTATAAATCTTTCGGAATACCGTATCATTTTTTAAAAAAACATCTCCTGACTTTTCCAGTTCTTCTGCTGTATTTATACCAATAGTCCATCTATTTCCTTCTCTTGGGTAACGACCTAATATTGGAAACACCATCTTTTCTGATTTTTTAATTCCTGTATTTTTTCTTTGCTGGATTTCTTCTTCACGATATTCATCTCCATTGCTAGATTTAAAAGGATAAGATTTTTCTTCCTTGATTTCCAAATTAAATGGCGGATGTTCCTGCATCGAAACCATTCCATAAATCAAAATATATTCATCTGATTTTTGTAACTTGTATTTTGCTGTTCCTGCATTCATCGCTTTTGTTGTTGCCGTCCAAGTTGCAGTACCATAAAAATTCCCTTCCCCAAACACTTCATCACACAACAACTTCAACTGCGCCGCTTCGTTATCGTCAATCGAGATAAAAATCACGCCATCTTCGCGCAATAGTTCGCGGGCGACATACAGGCGCGGATACATAAAGGTCAGCCACGCGCTGTGCGAGTTTGAGCCTTTGTCGGTGAAGTCTAAAATCCGCGCGGCTTCGTCTTCATCAATATTGGCCAGGCGGGCAAGTTCGGCGGGTGTGAATTTGCGGTCGTCCTGATAGACAAAGCCGTCTGATCCGGTGTTGTAGGGCGGGTCGATGTAAATCATCTTCACGCTGTTTGCGTAGGCGTTTTTTAAGTGTTTCAACACTTCCAGATTGTCGCCGCGAATCAGCAGGTTTTGGCTGCCTGCATTTTCGGGCTTGGCGTTGTGCGTCTTGTCTTCACTTATCAGGGTTTCGGGCGGCAGGTTGCGAAGCAGGCGGGCATATGATTTGCCCAGCCAGTTCATTTCGTAAAATTCGCGTCCGATGTCGGTCTGCGGCGCGATTTCGGCTTGTAATCTGTCGATAAGGAAATTTCCGTCTGCGTCAAAACAGGCGGGAAACAGTTTTTTGAGCTGTTCGAGTTGGGTAGAGTTGGCGGTAATGCCGTCTGAAGTGTAGATTGCTTCGGTGTTCGCCTCGGCTGTGTCGCTTAGATCAGGGCTTGGATTGGATTGGATTGGATTGGATTGGATTGGATTGGATTGGCAGCATTTTAAAATCCTCGGTTTGAATTTGTCAACATCAACTGTCTGTTTTAAAATATTTTTTCACTTCAGACGGCGTTTTTGGGGAAACGTGCGACACCGTCTGAACGTCTGTCTGCGTGTTACTGCCCGACAACAACGCGGCGGATTTTGACGGGCTGCACAGGTACGTTTTGATAAAAGCCGCGCGTGGCGGTTTTGACGCGGGCGATTTTGGAAACAGTGTCCATGCCGCTTTCGACCCTGCCGAAAACGGTGTAGCCGTATTGTCCGTTTTTGTAGTTGAGTGAATCATTGTCCGCCAGATTGATAAAGAATTGGCTGGTGGCGGAATCCGGATCGGCCATCCGCGCCATGGCGATGATGCCGACAGTGTTTTTCAAACCGTTGCCGGATTCGTTGGCAACGGCCTTATCGCTTGCCTTTTGTACCAAGTCCTCGGTAAATCCGCCGCCTTGGATAACAAAACCGTCGATAACGCGGTGGAAAATCGTGTTGTCGTAAAAGCCTTTTCGGGCATAGCGCACGAAATTGGCAACGGTTTTGGGGGCTTTGGACTCGTCCAAAACCAAACGGATATTGCCCATGTCGGTTTCCATCAGGACGCGGGTTGCCGCCATAGCCGGTAGGGAAGCCGCCAAAAGCAGTGCGGTTAAAACGGTTTTGAATTTGGGTTTCATCCCGTCCTCCTCAGACCTTCAGACGGCATTTTCATTTAATATGCCGTCTGAAAGCGCGTGAACACTATTCCAATGCGTCTTTAAGTTTTTGTTCGATTAAATCCGCGTCAAACGATTTGGCAATCAGCTCGAAGCGCGAGTCACGCCGCCATGAGACTTGGTTGGCGCCCCATTGCCCGTCCACCCAGTTGAGCCACACCCATGTGCCGAGCACTTGGAACACGCCTTTGGCGCGGACGAGGCCGTCTGTGAATTTGGGCAGGTCGTTGAAGAAGTTGGTCAGTTTTTCCCCGTCGAAATCGCGTCCGGCGGGGAATGTGAAACCTTGCGACTGGAAGCCCATGGTGTTGTCCGGCAGGGCTTTGAGGCGGTAGCGTGATTTTTCGATAACGGGGATGTCGAGCCATTGGATGTCGAGCTGTGCGTTTTGGACTTCGACCACTTTGGCTTTGGGCGGGAACAGTTTTGCCGCTTTGTCATGAAATTCGGCAAGCTGTTCGGGGGTGCATAAATCGGTTTTACTGGCGACCAATACGTCGCAGATGCCGATTTGGTCTTTATACAACGCCTGCTGCGCGTAATCGGGGTTGATGAACTGGCGCGGATCAACGACGGTAAAGACGGCGCCGATTTCCAAAAGGCTGTCCAGCGGTTTGGTTTTCAATTCGTCGATGACGCTGGCTGCGTGCGCCAGTCCGCTTGCCTCAATCATCAGGCGGTCGGGTTTGGCATCGCGCAGCATTTTCTGTACGGTTACGCCCATTTGCGGGCCGGCGGTGCAACACAAACAGCCGCCGGCGATTTCTGCCACGGGGATGCCGTTGTCGCTCAATACCGCGCCGTCAATACCGATTTCGCCGAACTCGTTGACAATGATGACCCATTTTTCGTTGGGGTTTTTTTGCGCCATCAGGCTTTTGAGCGCGGTGGTTTTGCCTGTTCCTAGAAAACCTGAAATCAGGTGGACTTTGGTTTTTTTCACTTCTGACATTTTTTACAAATCCCGGTTAAAACGACGTGTTCTTCTTTCAGCGCGAAGCCGCTCTCGGCAACGCCTGCGCGCAGTGCCGCCCATTCGTGGCTGAGGGTTTGCTCGTCCGCCGTGCCGCATTCGGTGCAGACCAAAATAAACGCGCTGTGGTGCGCTTCGGCTTCTTCGTGGTCGTGGCAATGGTCGTTGCACTCGTGCTGCGCGTGGCTGCACAAAATATAGCCGTTGACCGCCGCCACTTTGTGCAAAACGCCCTGCTCCGCCCAAAAATCAAGGGCGCGGTAGGCGGTAGGCGGCGCAACCGCGCCCTCGCTTTGCTGCTGCATCTGCGACAAGACGTTGTAGGCTTTAATCACGCCGCTTTGCTGCAAGACAATATCTAATACCTGCTCGCGCAAAGCGGTTACCTGCAAGCCCTCTCTGCGTGCCTGTTCGATAATTTTCTGTTTGAAATTTGTTTTCATAAATTCCCTGTTTATGCCGTCTGAACAACCGATACGGCAGGAGGCGGTTTTATAGTGGATTAACAAAAATCAGGACAAGGCGACGAAGCCGCAGACAGTACAAATAGTACGGAACCGATTCACTTGGTGCTTCAGCACCTTAGAGAACCGTTCTCTTTGAGCTAAGGCGAGGCAACGCCGTATTGGTTTTTGTTAATCCACTATATATTTGTGTTTGTATTCAATTACTTTATTTGGAAATCTTTTCCAACAATGCCCGACAGCCCGCATCCGCAAGCCTGAAGGTTTCTTCAAAATCGCCCGTGTACCACGGATCGGGGACATGGTCGTAACCGCTTTCGGGTATCAGGTCGGTCAGCTTGAATATTTTTTCCGGCTGCCTGCCGAAGGTTTTTTCCAATTCGGACAAATTCTTGCCGTCCATCGCGATGATGTAGTCAAACGCCGCCGCATCGCTTTGGCGGATTTTGCGGCTGGTAAAGCCTGAAGCATCGATACCGTGTTTTTTCAATATTTTCGCCGTCTCGCGGTGCATATCCTCGCCGTCGTGCCAGCCCGATGTCCCCGCGCTGTCCGCTTCAAGGGGAATCCCCGCTTCGGCGGCGCGGCGGCGCAAAATGTATTCCGCCATCGGCGAACGGCAGATGTTGCCGAGGCAGACAAAAAGGATTTTCGGTTTTTTCATATCCGCGCCCTGTTCCAATGCGATGCCGTCTGAAGCGGAAACCCTTTCAGACGGCATCGGCAGGTCAATCGTATTGTGTACTGAAAAACGGATTGTGCCCTTCCCGTTTCAACGCTTCCGCATAGCTCGGGATGTTTTCCTGTTCGCCCAAGGGATTGTGCAACAGGTAAACGTGTTCCACGCGGCACTCCGCCATCAGGTCGAGGAAATTCTGCTGGATGACGGCGATGTTGTCGGTAAAGGAAAGCTGCCATGAAAATACTTGTGGTACGACTTCGAACGCGCTGTCGGTCGCATTAAATCCGAATAGAATCTGTCCGCCCGCCTTTGCCGCAGCGACCACGCCGACCCGCGGGCTCTGCATACGGATGGCTCGTATCGCGTTTGCGGCAAAAACATCCATCGCCATGCGCTGGCGCGTATGGCTGCCGTCGGAAAGCGCGCGTACCGGAGAATCCGGGGAAAGCGGGTTGACAAACAGTGTAACGCCTTCCGATGCGAGCTTTTCCTGCCATACCTGCATTAAGGGCAGGCCTGCCTGAAGAAGGTTCTGACCCAATGCCGTCTGAACCTTGCCGCTGCCGAAACCCAGCGCGTAAACGACGTGGACGGACTGTCCTTCGGGCAACAGCAAAGGGCGCGGGGCGAAACGGCGTAAGTGTTGCGCCGCCGCTTCGGTATTTTGTTTGGCACGCCACCACTCATCCGGCGCGACCGCACTCAAATCGGACGAATGCACAAGATAAGGCAGCCATTGCGTCTCTTGCGTCAACGCGCGCAGGTGCGGATAGTTTTGCAGGCAGGCAAACAATGCCTCCGTCGGCAGCTTCATCTCGATTGCCCGTTCTTTTTTGCAGCCTGACACCAGCACGACCGGCAGGGCGAACCACTGCACTTCGCCTTCTTTCTCGCAATCGAGTACCGCGTTCACACTGGAAAGCAGCGCGGCATAAGTTCCGGCATCGGGCGACATCGTCAGCGCGAGGGAAAGGTTGATATAGTGGTTTTGCTCAAGCATCCCCCTGATTTCGGTTTGAAGTTGGCCGGACGAGAGTTTGCGCGAAGCCTGGGAAGAATTGTGCGCCAACTGGTAGGCATTGAGCAGCAGGTGGTTTTTAATCGGATTTTGGGGATACGGGCGCGTATCAGGCAAGGTAAATGTCTGGTTCATATATGTCGTGTACCGCTTTTCGCAGTGTGTGTCTTTCCTGTCTGAAAATATATCGGACGGACTGCCGCCGGGACTTGCCCGTCAATCCGCCGAAACGAGAAAATGCCTGTCTGCCAAGTCTGCCAATATTTCTTCCACATACACTTCGGCAGGCGGATGGAATGTCAAACCGTCGGGCGTGGTGCTGACGATGTTCAAGTTTTCGGCAACCGCATCTATCACCGCCTGTTTGCTCGTCGGCCGCGACAATTGGCGCATAATGTACAAATGCCCGTATCCGAATGAGGGTGTGCTTTCGTTGTAACGGTTGGCAGGCCGGACAAACGCCCCCGCACCGTGTTCCACAAAGGCGGCGACATAATCTGTAAAGCGCGCCGGCACATAGGTTTTATGGTCTTCAAAAAATTGTTTGCCCGTATTGTCTGATGAAACAGAAAAACGCCCGAGAATGGTTTGCAATAAAAGCTGGGAATTGATTTTCATACGGTCAAATGTCAAACCAGGGAATCGGCGGGCAAGATTTGCTGCAACATCTTCCGTTTTAAACGGCTCTCCGGTTTTCATCACATCGCGTATGCCCGAAAGCAGGGTATCGTTTTCATCAAAGTTGATCGTTTCCCCTCTTGCCGGGCGGAAATTCAAACTTTCTATCACTTCGACAGTAACCGACTCATCACGCCTGATAGTATCCCCGACTTCCTCACGGCATAAAAGCGAACGGCGGAATTGGCGGTCGGATAAAATATCACTATAAAATTCTTTGGCAATATAATCATCCCCTGCCAATGCCAGAATCCGCTCCCGCGTATGCTCCGCCATCCAAGAAACAAAAGACACGTGCAAATCGGTATCCCCGATATACGCCAGCCGGTGGCGGTTTGCCCATTCAATGAAACCGTTAACGTAAATCGGGTCGTTAAATATTTCCATATATTCGTGTGCGACATAATAAGTATTGTGATTCAATATTTTTTGAATCGCCGGAAGTTTGCCGCCGCCGCCCAAGCCCTTGTCGTTTTCCAAAATTTCCGCCAGCGCCTTGATCGCGTCCAAGCCTTTCCGCGTTCGCGCTTCCAAGGGTTCTTCAAGCACATCCCTGCCGGCAAAGTACATAATTTCGCGCAACTGCTCCTGCCGTTTCCAGCCCGGGTAAACATTGTATGAAATATAGGCAATGCCGTGTTCGGTCAGGTTGTTCCGGCAAATCGAAAAAATTTTGTCTTTAACTGCGTCAGGCACCCACGACCAAATGCCGTGGACGATGATATAGTCGAATTTCCCGAATGACTCATCGATGGTCAAAATATCTTTTTCTTCCAGGCGCACATTTTTCAAGCCCATTTTTTCAATGATGGCGTTGCCCTGCGCAACCTGCCTGCCGGACAAGTCGATGCCGACAAATTCCGCATCCGGGTAATAAAGCGCCTGCGTGATGATGTTGCCGCCCATCGAACAGCCCAGCTCCAAGACCTTGGCATTGGCGGCGGGCGCGGGCTGCAAACCCATCAGACGGGCGCGTGCCTCCAAATTATTGATGGCAGTTTGAGGGAACGCGCCGGATTCGTACATCAAATCATCATATGAATTTTTGATGTCGGATATTTCCGAAGGTTCCGCCATATGGGAGGCGGGACTGCCGACAACCGCCTGCCGCGCTTTCTTCGCCATAATAGGGCGCGCGGAAGCGGCTTTTTTCTTCTTGCTCGACATATTTTGTTCACTCTAAAGACAATATGCCCGCAAGTTTAACCAATTCGCCTGCCTACTTCAACCGCACGGAAATTATCGGGCTTCCGAACAAGTATGCCGTCTGAAGGTATGCGTATACGTCCGGACGCATCCCTCCGCCGTCTTGCCAAAATCAGGGATAAAGGCTCAACACTATGGTATATTGACCGTTTTATGCCAGTATCCCGACCGCCATGGATTTTGCCGTACCTGCCGTTTTAATCATCGACTTGGAAATTAACCCCAAAACCGATACCGTCTTCAAAATCGGTGCATACCGGCCCGACCTTGACCTCGGGTTTGAACGAAGCTTCCGCGATGAAGAAGGATTCAGGAAGGCATTGGCGGAAATGCTACCCCTTGCGGAAGGTGCGGAATGGCTGATGGGGCACAACTTCCTCGAACACGACCTGCCGTATTTGAAAAAAGCCGCGCCCGGCCGGGCATGGCTTTCATTGCCCGTTATCGATACGCTGAAGCTGTCGCCGCTCGCCTTTCCGCAAAACCCGTACCACCGCCTGATTAAAAACTACAAAATCATCTCTTCCGAACTCAACTCTCCGTTAGCGGACTGCCGCGCCTGTTGGCAGCTTTTTCAAGACCAGTGTGCCGCATTCGGCAAAATCAAAACCGAAAGGCCCGATGAATTTACCCTGTGGGCGGCATTGTCCGATATGCGTCTGCCGTATCGTTCTTCAGACGGCATCTCCTTCGCCGAACGTACCGAACACCCGGACACCAACCGATTGATACGCATTATTTGGATGATGATGCAGGACAACGAAGGGAAAGGGCGTTTGAAAGTCTGCCGCACGCGTTTTTTAGAGTTGATGAAAACCGACATCCACAATCGCGACATCTATCCTTCGCTTGCCTATGCCCTGTCATGGCTGAACGTCTCCGGCGGCAACTCCGTGCTTGCCCCGTGGGTGCGGAACCGTTTTCCCGAAACGGCGCGGCTGATTGCCGAACTGCGCGATTACGACTGCGGCGACAGCAACTGCAACTACTGCGCCGATATGCTCAATCCCGAAGCCCAGTTGCAGCGTTATTTCAAACTGTCCGCATTCCGCGATTTCAAAGGTTTCGAAGGCGGGCAGCGCGCCATTGTGCAGTCGGGAATGAAAGGTCTGCACACGCTGGCGGTCCTGCCCACAGGAGGCGGAAAATCCCTGTGTTATCAAGTTCCCGCACTCAACCGCTATTACCGTAACGGCGGGCTGACCGTCGTCATTTCGCCCCTGCAGTCGCTGATGAAAGACCAGCTGGACGGAATGCTCAGAAAAAACATTACCTGCGCCGCCATGCTCAACGGTCTGGTCGAAGTGGTCGAACGCGCCGAAATATTGGACAAAACCGCATTGGGCGACATCGGCATCCTGCTGGTTGCCCCCGAACAATTCCGCAACGACAGTTTCATTTCCGCCATTTCCCAACGTCAAATCAACGGCTGGGTATTCGATGAGGCGCACTGCCTGTCCAAATGGGGGCACGATTTCCGACCCGATTACCTGTATGCGGTCAAATTCATCGCCGAACACGGCAGGAAAAACGGCGGCACCGCACCGGTAAGCTGCTTTACCGCCACCGCCAAACCCGACGTACTTGCCGACATTACCGATAATTTCCGCGAGCAGGCCGGCATAGAATTCAGGCAATTTATCGGCGACAACGCGCGCGACAACCTGTCGTACGAAGTTTTCGAAGCTTCAGACGGCATCAAAAAACAAAAAATCGACGAGCTGCTCCACCGGGAACTCGACCATCAAAGGGGCGGCGCAGTCGTTTTCGTCGGCAGGCGCAAAAGTGCGGAAGGCTATAACGAATACCTCCAAAAACAAGGCTGGGCGTGCGAATACTTCCACGCAGGCCTGGAAACCAATGCCAAAGCAGACATACAGAACCGCTTTATCGAGGGCGGGTTGCGCGTCATCGTCGCCACCAACGCCTTCGGCATGGGCGTGGATAAACCTGATGTACGGCTGGTCATTCATGCCGAAATCACCGGTTCGCTGGAAAACTACCTTCAAGAAGCCGGGCGCGCCGGACGGGATCGCGAAGAGGCAAAATGCATCCTTCTTTATGAAAAAAGCGATGTGGATACCCAATTCGGCATCAGCAAAATGTCGCAAATAGAATTGCGCGACCTCAAAACGGTATGGCGCAAAATCGGCATGCTCAACGCGGCGGCACACGGCAAGGACGGTTGCGGCGAAGTCATCGCCACCGGCGGCGAGATTCTGAAAGACAGCGAAGAGTATATGAGCTTCGACAGGGACGACCGCCAGTCGGACACCAAAATCAAAACCGCCATTTCCTGGCTGGAACGTGCCGAACTGCTCGACCGCAAAGAAAACCGCACCAGAATCTTCCCCTCACGCTCGGGCAAACTGACTCTGGAACAGGCTTCGGAGCTGATTCAAAAAGGCCGGTTCGCCCGACGGCTCAAAGAAATCTACCTGACCATTGCCGAAATCGTATTCAACGCACCGGATGACAAGCCGCTCAGTACCGACGACCTGATACAGGCGACCGCATGCAGCTTGGAAGAATTGCGCGGACACCTGCACAGCCTCGAAGAAATGGGCATATTGACAAACGATACGCGTATGACCGTCATCCTGCGTACCGACAACATCAAACCGTCATCGGGGCTTTTGGAAAAAATAAGCCGATGGGAAGAAAAACTCTGGCAGATATTGAAAACGGAAATTCCCGATGCCGACCAAGGAATATGGCAAAATCTCGCCGTCAATGCCGTCTGCTACGAAATGCACGATTCGGGACTGGAAAGCACGCCCGCCGAAATCAAGCAACTCATCCTGTCTTTTGCGGACGACAAATCCGCACTCGAATCCAATAAAAACGGCAGCTTTGAAATCCGCGACTTAGGCAACGGCTGCCTGAAAATCCGTTTCAAAAACAATGACAGCTGGGAAAATATTCAGGAAACCGCCCTTTTGCGCCGCAACATCTGCGCCTGCATCCTGTCCTTTCTCGCCGGCAAGACAGAGGGTGTCCGGCGGAAAGATGTTGTCGTAGAAACCGGAATCGGCGAAATGGTGCAGCAGCTTGCCGACGATATGCAATTATCGGTACAGATTCCGGCAAACCGCCGCGAAACCCTGCTCAAGCAGGCACTGCTGTTCATGCACAAACTGGGCGTCATCAAACTGAACCACGGCATTACCATCCTGCGCCACGCGATGACCATCGTCCCCAACCGGAACGCGCTGGAATCCAAACGGCAATACCTCAAATCGGACTACCGTCCCTTGGAAACGTTTTACGGGGAAAAACGTTTCCAAATCCACGTCATGCGCGAATATGCGGAACGCGCGCTCAAAAACATCACCGAAGCCTTAAACCTGGTCGCCGACTATTTTAAAACGGATGAAAAATCATTTAAGGACAAATGGTTTTCAGGAAGGCTGAAAGAATTGGAAGAACCCGTCTCCCCGGATACCCTCCATGCCGTCACAGACGGTCTGAACAGCGTGCAAAAAGCCGTCGTTACCGATCAGAGCGGCAGGAACCGCCTGGTGCTTGCCGGTCCCGGTTCCGGCAAAACGCGCATCATCGTCCATCGTGTCGCCTATCTTCTGCGCGTCCAACACGTTCCGGCATCCTCCATCATCGTCCTGACCTTTACCCGGCTTGCCGCGCTGGAAGTCAAACGCCGCCTGCACGGACTGGTCGGCAACCTTGCCCGGGCCGTTACCGTCCTGACTTACGACGGTATGGCAATGCGGCTTTTAGGCGTACGTTTCGACAGCAAAGGCTTCGACGGCAAAAGCAGAGAACAGGAGGAACGGAAAACCAAAGAACAGTTTGAAAAATGGTGCGAAGAAGCCGCCGCCATGCTTTCAGACGGCATCGGCGGCGGCAACGGGGACGAAGCGCGCGAGCGCATCATGTCGGGATTCCGCTATATCCTCGTAGACGAATACCAAGACATCAGCGAACGGCATTACAGTCTGGTTTCCGCACTGGCAGGCAGGAAACGCGACGATGAAGACAAGCTGACCATTCTTGCAGTCGGCGACGACGACCAAAATATCTTTGCCTACAACGGCAGCAGCAACGAATACATCCGCCGTTTTCAGGAAGAATACGGCGTGGATTCGCCCGATTTCCTGACTTTCAACTACCGCAGCACGCAAAACATCATCACCGCTGCCAACCGCGTGATAAGCGGAATGCCCGACCGCCTGAAAACCCGGCACCCTATCGCCGTCAACCCCGAAAGGCGGGAAGACCCCGACGGCGGCATTTGGACGCAAACCGACCCCGAACGCCAAGGCCGCGTCCTCGTCATCCGCCTGCACCCCGAGTTCCACCGGAGAAAACGCTTCAACATCCAATCCCAAGCCGTCATTGCGGAAATACAGCGTTTGCGGAATTTGGCGGACATCTCTTGGAACAGCATCGCCGTCCTTGCCCGCAACAACGCCTCACTCAACCCCATGCAGGCATGGTGCGAACAAAACGGCATTCCCTACTTCCTGAAAAACGAACAAAGCCTGTCTCTATGCAAAACACGCGAATTTGTCCGTCTGGTGCACGGCATCGAAACGGCGGGGGACGGTATGCTTTCTTCGGCGGATTTCTGTCGGTTGATAGAGAAGGAAATCGGGCGCAGCGGCAAGAAATGGGAAAACTGGTTCGCACAGCTTAAAACCGACTTCCTCAACGAATTCCCCATTGCCCGGCCGTCTGAAAACACCGACGCGCAACAACATCCTGCGGCATTTCTGAAAAACTGGCTGTACGAATATGTCGGCAACGAAAAAATCAGCCGTTCAGACGGCATATTCTTGGGAACGGCGCATTCGTCCAAAGGTTTGGAATTCGACCACGTCTTTATCCTGGACGACGGCTGGGAAGAGCGCAGCGACGAAAACCGCCGCCTCTATTATGTCGCAATGACCCGTGCCAAAAAGACGCTGACACTGATCCACCACACGCCACACCACGCATGGATAAACACATTGCCTGAAGACGTAGAGCGCATAGACCGCACCTTTGCCGAACTGCCTGAATTGAATGTCGAATATAGGATGCTTTCCAACTATGGCGAACTTGATATCGGGTTCATAGCGAGGGATAAAGAAAGCGAGAATCCAAGCTATGAAAACGTCCGCCAACGCATTGAAGCTGCCGAACAACTGGAAGTTGGAGACAGTTTGACCATCAAACCTTTCTATTACGGAGGTTATCTGTTCTGCTCAGGAGATATTCCTGTCGCTCTCACAGCTAAAGACTTCCGAGAGAAGATTCCCCATCATGCCAAAGCAGTGGTGGCTGCCATTACTGTCGGCTATAGAAAAAATAACGATGAGGAGTATATCCACGAGTTTCCTGAAGAAGCCGATATGTGGTCAATCATCATCCCCATGCTGGTCATTCCGCCCAAACCGTAGGCGGCACAAAGAAAAATGCCGTCTGAAACCCCGAATCCGAGGCTTCAGACGACATTGCCTTGCCATATGGTTTCAACCTTGCTTCACCGCCGCATCATAGCCGCCGTCTTCAACGGCTTCAATCAACGCCCCTGCATCGGTTTGCGCGGGGTCGTATCCGACGGTCGCACTTTTGTTTTCAAGGCTGACTTCGACGCTAGCCACGCCTTTTACGCCTTCCAATATCCGGGTAACGCTTTTGACGCAGCCGCCGCAGCTCATGCCGCCGATGTCGAGGATAAGGGTTTCCATGATTTTCCTTTCGTTGGAACTGCAATCTGACGAGCGTTATTGTAAGTCGGGGCGTGAACTTGGGCAAATACGGAAACGGTGCGGCGGTTTGAAAAAATACGGACGCTTGCGCATAATGGCGGCAATTTCCATCAGGACAACAACAATGAACGCTTCGCAAAAACCCTGGTTGAGCATCATTGCCTTGGCAATCGGCGCATTTATTTTCAACACGACCGAATACATCCCCATCGCGCTTTTGAGCGACATCGGACGAAGCTTCGGCATGGCGGCGACCGAAACGGGTGTGATGATTACGGTTTATGCGTGGATTGTCGCGCTGACTTCGCTGCCGCTCATGCTGCTGACGCGCCATATGGAACGGCGCGGCCTGCTGCTGGTTCTGTTTGCGCTGTTTACCGTCAGCCACATCCTGTCGTTTGCCTCGTGGCGTTTTGAAATCCTGCTCGCAAGCCGCGTGGGGATTGCGCTGACCCATGCGGTATTCTGGTCCATTACGGCTTCGCTGGCAGTACGCATCGCCCCTATCGGAAAAGGAAATCAGGCATTGGGGCTGCTCAGCACGGGGACGGTGATGGCGATGGTGGCGGGGATTCCGCTCGGACGTATGGTCGGACAATATTTGGGCTGGCAGGCGAGTTTTCTGCTGATTGGTTTGTGTGCGGCGGCGGTGATGGCTGTGCTTGCCAAAAGCCTGCCGCGCCTGCCGAGCGTGAATGCCGGTTCTTTAAGCAGCCTGCCCCTGCTTTTAAAACGGAAAAAACTGATGCTGCTGTATGCGATGACGGTACTGGTCATCACAGCGCACTTTACCGCATACAGCTACATCGAGCCCTTCGTCATCCAAATCGGCGGTTTCTCCGCGCGGCAGGTTACGGTGGTTCTGGGGCTGTACGGTCTGGCGGGCTTTGCCGCGTCTTACCTGTTCGGCAAATGGTTTGCCCAACATCCGCGCGCATTTTTGGCAGGAGCGGTATCAGTCATCGCTTTGTCCTCAGGGCTTTTGCTGCCTTTGGCGCATTTGCCTGCCGCCATTTACGCGCTGGTGTTCGTATGGGGGACGGCGATTGTGGTCGTCAGCTTGGGGATGGTTTCCAAAGTTTTGGATTTCGCCTCCGATGCCGCAGACCTTGCCAACTCGATTTATTCGGGACTTTACAACGTCGGTATCGGCGGCGGCGCGCTGCTGGGGCATTGGGTAACGCAATATGCCGGCATTTCCCGTATCGGCATCGCCGGTATGCTTGCGGCGGCGGCAGGTTTGTGGGTCTGCCTGAATTTGAACCGCCATATCCGAACCTGACCGCGCGATGCCGTCTGAAGCCCCTCCCGCCCTTCAGACGGCATTTTGATTGAAGAAATATCCGCCCCTGCTTAAAATAACGGGCTTTGCCGTGTTTTAACGCCTATTTTCTTATTCCAAGGATGGTTTATGCCGCTGCTGTCTGTCGAATTCGCACTGTTCTTTCTCGCCTTCCTGCCGCTTTACTGGTGTATGGCGAAATACCCGTCCATCCAAAACCTGCTGCTTTTGGCTGCCGGTATGGGCTGGCTCTACCATATCGGCCCCGTATTTGCGGCAATCGTCGTCCTCTATTCCTCCTGCGTGTACCTTTTGGGCGAACTGCTCCGTTCCGATCGCGAAAATACGCGCCGTTTCTGGCTGGGGTGCGGCATTGCCGCCTCGCTGACCGTCTTGGGCTTTTTCAAATATTTCGACTTTTTCCGTCCGCTGATTGCCCAATATGCCGGACAAGGCGGCGCAATCGACATCCTGATGCCGCTGGGGCTTTCGTATTACACCTTCCAGTCGATCGCTTATCTGGTTTACTGCTTCCGCGCACCGCACGCCGCGCGTTTCAGCTGGCACGAGCTGCTGCTGCACCTGAGTTTTTTCCCCACCGTTACCTCCGGCCCGATTATCCGCGCCGCCACATTCAAAAGCGCGGACGGCGAGCAGGCAGGCGCACTGGCGCAAATCCGTACCCGCCAACCGCGTTCGCCCGTCCGCCCCGCACTCGCCGTTTCCCTGATTCTTCTAGGTATTGCCAAAAAATGGTGGCTGGCGGGGATGCTGGCGGAAAACTGGGTATCGCCCGTATTTGAAAACCCCGCCCAATTCGACGGCTGGGGCGTGTTGGCGGGCGTGTACGGCTATACCTTCCAACTCTTTTTAGACTTTTCCGGATATTCCGATTTGGTTATCGGCATGGCAATGCTGCTGGGCTTTAGGCTGCCCAAAAACTTCTCCGCACCGCTTCGTGCTTTAAACATCCGCGCATTTTGGGACAAATGGCACATCAGCCTTTCCACCTGGATACGCGACTACATCTACATCCCGTTGGGCGGCAGCAAAAAAGGCTTTTTGCGGACACAGCTCAACCTGATGGCGGCAATGGTACTCTCCGGCATCTGGCACGGCTACGGCTGGAATTTCCTCATTTGGGGCGCGCTGCACGGCACGGCACTGGTGCTGCTCAACACGGGCGACCGCTATTTCGGACGCAACGCGCTATGCCGTCTGAAATACCTCGCGCCGCTCTCATGGCTCATCACCTTCCATTTTGTCTGCCTAACCTTCGTCGTCTTCAATACCGCAAACCCCGACGATGCAGGCGCGGTTTTCAGTGCCCTCTTTGCCAATGCCAACGGCTGGAATGCGCCGCAACGGGCGGATATGCTGCTGCTTGCCTCGTTTGCATCCGTGATGCTGCTCTACCCTTACCTGCAACGCGCTTTCGACGGCGCGGTCAAAGGTTTGGAAAAAATCCCGATGTGGCTATGGTTTATCCCGATTTCCATCATCCTGCTGCTGATTATCGTCCTCGCCCCCTCGGGGATACCCGGTTTTATTTATGCCAATTTTTAAGGGTTTGGACATGAAAAACTTTCTTTCCCTTTTCGCCTCCATATTGATGTCTGCCCTGATTGCCGTGTGGTTTGCCCAAAACCCGATTAACGCCTACTGGCAGCAGACCTACCACCGCAACAGCCCGCTCGAACCGCTTGCCGCCTACGGATGGTGGCGGAGCGGTGCGGCGTTGCAAGAAAACGCCTACGCCCTTTCAGACGGCATCAAAGCCTTCCTGTCGGGCGAAACACCAGCGACGGCCCAAGACGGCGGTTCGGCAGATACGCCGTCTGAAGCCGCCGCATCCGAAGCCGCCCCTCAAACCGGTGAAACAGAATGGAAACAAGACACCGAAGCCGCCGCCGTCCGCAGCGGCGACAAAGTCTTTTTCGCCGGCGATTCACTGATGCAGGGCGTTGCACCCTTCGTGCAAAAAAGCCTGAAACAACAATACGGCATCGAATCCGTCAACCTCAGCAAACAAAGCACGGGGCTGTCCTACCCCTCATTCTTCGACTGGCCGAAAACGATTGAAGAAACCCTGCAAAAACATCCCGAAATCAGCGTATTGGCCGTATTCCTCGGCCCGAACGACCCGTGGGATTTCCCCGTAGGCAAGCAATACCTCAAATTCGCTTCCGACGAATGGGCGCAAGAATACCTGAAACGCGTCGACCGCATCCTTGAAGCCGCCCGCGCGCACCACGTCCAAGTCGTCTGGCTCGGCATCCCCTACATGAAAAAAGCCAAGCTCGACGGACAGATGCGCTACCTCGACAAACTGCTTTCGGAACATTTGAAAGGCAAAATCATCCTGATTCCCACCGCGCACACCCTGAGCGGCGGGGAAGACCGCTACACCGATTCCGTCAACGTCAACGGCAAACCCGTCCGCTACCGCAGCAAGGACGGCATACACTTTACCGCCGAAGGACAAAAACTGCTGGCGGCAAAAATAATGGAAAAAATCGTTTTTGAACCAAGTCCGCAACCATCAAGTACACAGCCATGAACCCCAAACACCTCATCGCATTTTCCGCCCTGTTCGCCGCCACGCAGGCAGAAGCCCTGCCCGTCGCCTCCGTCAGCCTCGACACCGTTACCGTTTCCCCGTCCGCCCCCTACACCGATACAAACGGGCTGCTGACCGACTACGGCAACGCCGCCGCCTCGCCTTGGATGAAAAAACTCCAATCCGTCGCACAAGGCAGCGGCGAGACCTTCCGCATCCTGCAAATCGGCGACTCGCACACCGCCGGCGACTTCTTTACCGACACCCTGCGCAAACGCCTGCAAAAAACATGGGGCGACGGCGGCATAGGCTGGGTTTACCCCGCCAACGTCAAAGGGCAGCGCATGGCGGCCGTCCGGCACAACGGCAACTGGCAAAGCCTCACCAGCAGGAACAATAGCGGAGACTTCCCGCTCGGCGGCATCCTCGCCCACACCGGCAGCGGCGGCAGCATGACCCTGACCGCATCGGACGGCAAGACCGGCAAACAGCGCGTTTCCCTGTTTGCCAAACCCCTGCTCGCCGAACAAACCCTGACCGTCAACGGCAACACCGTCTCCGCCAACGGCGGCGGCTGGCAGGTACTGGATACCCGCGCGGCACTGCCCCTGACCATACACACCGAAATGCCGTGGGACATCGGATTTATCAATATCGAAAACCCCGCCGGCGGCATTACCGTTTCCGCGATGGGCATCAACGGCGCACAATTAACCCAGTGGTCGAAATGGCGTGCCGACCGTATGAACGACCTTGCCCAAACCGGCGCCGATTTGGTTATCCTTTCCTACGGCACCAACGAAGCCTTCGGCAACAACATCGACATTGCCGATACCGAACAAAAATGGCTGGATACCGTCCGCCAAATCCGCGACAGCCTGCCTGCCGCCGGCATCCTCATCATCGGCGCGCCCGAATCCCTGAAAAACACGCTCGGCGTATGCGGCACGCGCCCCGTCCGCCTGACCGAAGTCCAACAGATGCAGCGGCGCGTCGCCCGTCAGGGGCAGACGATGTTCTGGTCTTGGCAAAACGCGATGGGCGGCGTTTGCAGTATGAAAAACTGGCTCAACCAAGGATGGGCCGCCAAAGAC
This sequence comes from Neisseria polysaccharea, assembly GCF_963392925.1. Classification (NCBI taxonomy): domain Bacteria; kingdom Pseudomonadati; phylum Pseudomonadota; class Betaproteobacteria; order Neisseriales; family Neisseriaceae; genus Neisseria; species Neisseria polysaccharea. Next base: position 259,884 of record NZ_CAUJNZ010000001.1, on the reverse strand, counting down.
GGCGTACACTTCTCCGCCAAAGGCTACCGGCGAGCGGCGGAAATGCTCGCCGACAGCCTCGAAGAACTCGTCCGCTCCGCCCCGAAACGGTAAACAAAAAGGCTTTCAGACGGCATAGCCGCCCCGCGCACGGTTTGCCCGGGCAAGGCGGATTCGTCCGCAACCGGCATACGGCGCAAAGGCGGCGTTCGATATGCCGTCTGAAGGCAAAGATGATAAACTGCCGCCTTCCGTTTTCAGACGGCATATTGTTTTCAAATGAGGGCGTTCGCCGTCCGCAACCATAAAGGAAGTTTCATGAACCGGACTTATGCCAATTTCTACGAAATGCTGACCGCCGCCTGCCGCAAAAACGGCAACGGCACGGCAGTGTTCGACGGCAAGGAAAAAACCGCCTACCGCGCGCTCAAGCAGGAAGCCGAAGCCGTTGCGGCGTATCTGCAAAATATCGGCGTGAAGTTCGGCGACACGGTCGCGCTGGCGGTTTCCAATTCCACGGAATTTATTACTGCCTATTTCGCCGTCTCCGCCATCGGCGCGGTTGCCGTACCGATGAACACATTTTTGAAAAACAGCGAATACGCATATATTTTGAACGATTGCAAGGCGCGGTTTATGTTCGCCTCGGCCGGCCTGTCAAAAGAATTGGCGGGCTTGAAGGCGCAAACGCCCGTCGAAAAAATCATTTGGACGGGCCAAAGCCTGCCGGCCGGCGAAACGGCGGAAGGCGATGCCTTTTTTGAAGACGTGCGCCGCTTCCCCGAAAAACCCGACTTGGGCCGCCAACCCCGGATAAATGATTTGGCACACATCATCTACACCTCCGGCACGACGGGGCATCCCAAAGGCGCGCTAATCAGTTACGCCAACCTGTTCGCCAACCTGAACGGCATCGAACGCATCTTTAAAATTTCCAAACGCGACCGCTTTATCGTTTTCCTGCCGATGTTCCACAGCTTCACGCTGACGGCTATGGTGCTGCTGCCGATTTATATGGCGTGTTCGATTATTTTGGTCAAATCCGTTTTTCCGTTTTCCAACGTTTTGAAACAGGCCCTGCTCAAACGCGCGACCGTGTTTTTGGGCGTACCCGCGATTTACACCGCGATGAGCAAGGCAAAAATCCCTTGGTATTTCAGATGGTTCAACCGCATCCGCCTGTTTATCAGCGGCGGTGCGCCTTTGGCGGAACAAACCATCCTCGATTTCAAAGCCAAGTTCCCCCGCGCCAAATTGCTGGAAGGCTACGGACTAAGCGAAGCCTCGCCCGTTGTCGCCGTCAATACGCCCGAACGGCAAAAAGCCCGCAGCGTCGGCATCCCCCTGCCCGGTTTGGAAGTCAAAGCCGTCGATGAAGAATTGGTCGAAGTGCCGCGCGGCGAAGTGGGCGAACTGATCGTCAGGGGCGGTTCGGTGATGCAGGGCTACCTCAATATGCCTGCCGCCACCGATGAAACCATCGTCAACGGCTGGTTGAAAACGGGCGATTTCGTTACCATAGACGAGGACGGCTTTATCTTTATCGTCGACCGCAAAAAAGATTTGATTATTTCCAAAGGTCAAAATGTCTATCCGCGCGAGATTGAAGAAGAAATCTACAAACTCGATGCCGTCGAAGCCGCCGCCGTCATCGGCGTGAAAGACTGTTATGCCGACGAGGAAATCGTCGCCTTCGTCCAATTAAAGGAAGGTATGGATTTGGGCGAGGACGAAATCCGCCGCCACCTGCGTACCGTGCTGGCAAATTTCAAAATCCCCAAACAAATCCACTTTAAAGACGGGCTGCCGCGCAACGCTACGGGCAAGGTATTGAAACGGGTGTTGAAGGAGCAGTTTGAAGGAAACAAATGAACGCCGTGCCGTCTGAAGCCCCGTCCGGCAAAAAAAAATGCGGTGAATCTGATTCACCGCATTTTTTTTGGCAAACGCCGGAGGGAATGCACTTACTCTGCCAATTCCACCTGCTCGTGCGCCATCAGTTCCTGACCGACATCATCCAACAACATCAAATAACGTTCGTAGTTTTTCAAAATGTCGGCAATCAGCTCGTCCTTGTTCATATACTGCACATCATACCCGACGCGCCCGTCGAAAAAATAAGCGTAGGGTTTGTAAGTTGTCTGGTGCCGGATATGCGGCAGGTTGTCGTCGTTAATCAACTGTTCGGATACATCCTGCCCGACAGACTTAATCCCGTACATAAAATCGCGCATCGTCTCTTTCCGAATGACGAACTCGATTGCGGGCTCGTCCTGATGAAACATCTTATCGACCCGGACGCTCAAGCCGTATTCTTCCGAAAGCTCCCGTTGCAACTCGTGCATAGCGGGCGATGCGGTATGTTTGAGGAATTTTAAAATATCCTGCTCCTGCGTCTGGCTCATTATCTGCACCAGCCGTTCTTTCCACTTGCCGCCCGTCCAAAATACACTGGTAGGGTTAACCCGGGTCTCAAAATATTTCTTATCCGCACTCAAGCCTTTCCACAGGCTGAAACACATTATCAGCATCAGCAGGGCAAACGGCAGGGAAACAATCAGGGTCATAGACTGCAGGTTGCCGAGTCCGCCCGAGCGCATCAGCAAAACGGCAACGGCAGACATCAGCACGCCCCACATAACCGCCTGCCACCGTGGCGCGCTCAAGCCTTTGTCCCGAGAGGTAATATTGTTCAGGACATAAATCCCGGAATCGGCAGAAGTTACAAAAAACAGGGAAATGACCAGCAGGCTGACGATGCTCGTCAATTCGGGCAGGGGGAGGTAATTAAAGAATTTAAAAAGCAGCGTTTCCGGAGAGGAGGTCATCTTTTCGAGCATTCCCCCCGCAACCCCGTCATTCAGCCAAATCGCCGTATTGCCGAAGACGGTAAACCACAAAACGCCGAACAGGCCGGGGATGAGCAAAACCCCGAAGACAAACTCGCGGATGGTGCGCCCCTTTGAAATGCGCGCGATAAACAAACCCACAAACGGCGCCCAAGAACACCACCACGCCCAATAAAGCACCGTCCAAGATTCAAACCACGGCTTGTGTTCCCGTTCGTACGCATAAGTTTTAAAACTGAGGCGCACCAGATTTCCGAGGTAGTTCCCTATGTTGTCGCCGAATGCCGACAACAGGTAAACAGTGGGACCCGCCGCCAAAACAAAAAACAGCAGCAAAAACGCAAGGCTCAGGTTCAACTCGCTCAACACCTTCACGCCCTTCCCCACGCCGGATATTGCCGAAACGACGGCGAGGGACATGACGGCGGCGATAATCAAAACCTGCACGCTGAAGCTGTTTTCGGCAATCCAGCCCATTTCCTGCAATCCGGCGCCCAGTTGCGAAGCCCCGAACCCCAATGTGGTGATGATGCCGAAAAAAGTAGCAAGCAACGCCATAATATCAATGGCATCGCCGAACCTTCCGGAAATTTTTTCTTTCAACAGGGGGTAAAAACAAGAACGCAGGGCAAGCGGCAGCTTGTAGCGGAAACCGAAATAAGCCAAAGCCAATGCAATCGTACCGTACACCGACCAAGCGTGAACGCCCCAATGGAACACCGTGTGCAGCAATGCCTGCTGCTGCCTGTGTTCCGGCGTGCCGGCCGTAATGTCCGAAAAATAATGCATCAACGGCTCTGTCACGCCGAAAAACATCAGACCCACGCCCATCCCGGCCGCAAACAGCATCGCCAGCCACGACAGGAAGCCGAATTCCGGCACATCTTCATCCCGTCCGAGCCTGATGTTTCCCAAACTGCTGACCGAGAGTATCAGCAGGAAACCCAGAAAAATGGAAAACGTTAAAACATAAAACCAGCTGAACTCGGTAAAAATGACTTCTTTTGCCCGATCGAGCCACATCTGCGCCTGATCCGGCACGGTTAAAACCAATACCACCAAAACACACACAAAAAACAAAGTCGTCAAAATAACCATCGGATTAAATGACGTTCGGCGTTCTATAAATTCAGACAGGGACAAACCTTCTCACTCCTTTGTTAAAAACAGACAAACCCGGTCATCGGGCAAAGCGGTCAAAACCTGCCGGTAAAATACCGGCTTCCGGATGACGAAATGCACAAACCGGCCGAAATTGTTATAATCGAAAAAATTAAAAATCAATACGGATTATTCTATCAGATTGATTTATCGATATTTATTATATCATTAATATAGTTTGATTTCAAACCGGCGGAAAATGCGCCGCCTTCCGCAGGCGCGCCCTCCCCGCCATCGGGGCGTTTAACGCCGGATTGCCGATGCGGTACAATGGCTGATATGAAGAAAATTACCCCTCAAAACCTGCGCCCCCTGCTTTCGGAAAGCTTGGGACATACCGATTTTGTCAACGTCCTCAACGCACTGATTAAATTTTTGCGCCGTGGCGGCAAAAAATGTGCGGGGGAGCGTTTCGACCTGATTATCGACACATTCAAACAAGATAGGGAATTGCTGTCCCGCTTCAGCCGGTGTTTTTACATCTGGCTCGCGCAAATACACATTTATCCGGCACTTATCAAACTCGGCATCTTCTCGCGCCACAGCTTTGCCCGGGAAATGGGCATACGCATCTACGAACGCTTCAGCCCGTCATATAAAGATTTTGCCAACTTGGGCGAAGTCTTCCTTTATCTTTTCCATTCCGAAAACGACGACAAATGGCTGCAAACGCTCAATATCCGCCAATGGCTGGTTTTATACGAACTCATCCGGAGCCACGCCGAACCGTCCAAATTGCAGACGGCGGGCATCCGCCTTGCCGATGCGCGTTTGCGCGCCATCGAAATGCTGTCTGTCTGGACGGCATCCGAAGCCATCGAACCCGACCTCATCCGCATCGCCCCGCGCCTGCTGGAAGCCGATTCTTCCTTCGTCGCCCTCCAACGCGAAACCGCCAAACTGGTCGAACACTACCGCAACGGCACCACGCCTTACGACACCGCCCACCTCGAAGTGATGTTCGACCAATGTTTCAGCCAGATTGACTATTTGCGCCGCAAAGGGACGGGCGCCGGCTCCGGTTCGTCGGTCAAAGTCGCCCACCTGCTCGAACGGCTCCGGCAGACCGTAGGCCGTCTGAAGCTGCTCACCGACATCCAAACCGGTGCCGGCAACAGCAACCGCCTGACCATCGCGCTGATGAACTCCCTCATCTACGCGGCGGTCGAACAATACAGCACCCGCCACCTGCGCCGCAGCAGCATCCGTATGCTCGCCCGCAGCATTACCGAAAACAAAAGCCACCACGGCGAACACTACATCACCCGCAACCGCAAAGAATATTTCAAAATGTTCTACTCGGCGGCAGGCGGCGGCATCATCATCGCCCTAATGGCGCTGCTCAAAATCCGCATCGGCTCACTCGGCCTCAGCCCCTTCCTCACTTCCTTGTCGGCTGGGTTCAACTACGGCATCGGCTTTATGATCATCCATATGCTGCACTGCACCGTCGCCACCAAGCAGCCCGCGATGACTGCCGCCAGCTTTGCCGAACAGGTCGATCTCAACGAAGGCGGCAAAGCGGTGGACAACAAACTCGCCAAGCTCCTCATCGACGTATGCCGTTCCCAAAGCGTCGCCGTTTTCGGCAACGTTTCCATCGCCATCCTTTTGGCGTGCGCCATATCGTTCGGCTATGCCCATCTGTACCGGCTGCCCATACTCGATGCCCACACCGCCGCCTACCAGTTCAAATCCATAGACATCATCGCTTACCCGACGCTGTGGTATGCCGCCATTGCAGGTCTGTGGCTGTTCTGCTCCGGCATCATCGCAGGTTTTTTCGACAACCGCGCCGACTACCTCAACCTGCGCCAACGCCTGCCCTTCAACCCCTTGCTGCGTAAAATCATGCGCCCCGGGTCCCGCCGCGTCCTCGCCGCCTACATCCACAAACACTACGGCTCGCTGGTCGGCAACTTCATTTTCGGGATGCTCTTGGGTATGACCGGCTATTTCGGACACCTCCTCGGGCTGCCGCTGGACATCCGCCACGTCGCCTTTTCCTCCGCCAACCTCGGCTATGCCGCCGTCAGCGGCAACGTCGGCTTGGGCACGTTCGTACTCGGCATTTTCAGCGTCCTCGCCATCGGCCTGGTCAACCTATGCGTCAGCTTCAGCCTCGCCCTCTTCGTCGCTCTGCGCTCGCGCGGCACGAAAATCGGCAGCATCCGCAACCTGATCAAAAGTTTTTGGAATCAGATTAAAAGCAATCCCTGCATACTTTTCCTCCCGCCCGCCAAAGGACAGGGACACCCTCCTTCGGACAAGCCTTAACCGGCAATGCCGTCTGAAGCGGGCTTCGCCCCGAATACCGCCCTGATGCGGAAAATCCCCATAAAAGGATGCAAAAATGCCGTCTGAACCGAAACGTGGTTCAGACGGCATTTTAAAAAACATTACAATCCCGAACCGCCAAGCGAATTGGCAATGTCCCTGACCGCCGTTACATACATCCGGCTGTGGTTGTACTGCCATACCGTATAAAAATTGTTCAAGCCCAAATAATATTCAAACACGCCGGGTGCGGTTTCCAGCTGGAACAAAACCGCCTTTTCATCATCTGCAAGCTCTTCGCCGGGGATGATGCCGTACGCCTTCAAATCCGCCACCGTCCGCGTCAGGGCGGTTTTTTCGCCAATGATTGCCTGAACATCCGCACCCGGCGCCAATGTTGCAGACACCAGTATTTTCCCGCCCGTGCGCCAACCGTGCTGTTTCATATAATTGGCAACCGATGCCGCGACATCGCCGATGTTGCCCCATATGTCCCGATGTCCGTCCCCGTCATAATCTACCGCCCATTTCCGGTAGCTCGAAGGCATAAATTGCGGCATCCCCATTGCGCCCGCATAGCTGCCTTTAAAGGCGAAAACATCGCCGCCCTCTTCTTTTGCCAGCTTTAAAAGCTCGACCAATTCTTTTTGGAAGAACCCGGCGCGGCGGGGGTAATCGAAGCCTAAAGTCGCCAATGCGTCCGCCACACGGAAACTGCCCGTATTTTTGCCGTAATTCGTTTCAATCCCTATAACCGCCACGATAAGCTCGGCAGGCACGCCGTATTTTTGCGCCACATCATCGATAACCGCGCGGTTTTCCGCATAAAACCGGCGCGCGCCGCGAAATTTCGCCTCGCCCGAATTTCCCGTGCGGAACACATACCACGGACGCGATGTGGAGGGTCGGTGCATAATCTTGACGATGTCCGCCTTGTAAGCCGCTTTGTCAAAAAAATCCTGCCATTCCGCCCGGGAAAAATCCCCTTTCCCGACTTCATCGTCCACAAAACGGCGGACATTTGCATTGGCAGCAAACCCGCTGTCTGATACCGGTACGGCTGCCGCGTCAAACGCGGGGCGGCTTTCTTTTTTCATTTCATCCGCGCGGGGGGCTTGGGCTTCATCTGACCGGGGCGGGCGTGCCTCCATCGCCGTACAGGCAGACAAAGCCGCCAAACAAATTGCCAGCGGCAGTATTTTTCTCTTTTTCATAAATATGTTCCGAACAAATAGGGTAAGTGGGAAAGCGGCACAAGGGGGCGCGCGAAATGCGGCATCCGCCGCAATCGGCGGCTTTGCGGAATGCCGCACGTTGCCTCTTGCACCGCCCGAAATCCGTATGCCGCCGCCGAAAATGCCGTCTGAAGGCACTTCCCCTTTCAGACGGCATTGCCTGCCGCCGTATTTGCCCGCTATCCGCAATATCGGCAGTCCAATATGTCTTTGCGGATGTCGTTCAGCAGGAAGGCTGCGGTGTCTTCGTGTTCCGCCTGTACGAAGACAAAGAGTCGGGCGATGATTTTGCCGATGAAGACTTTTTGCAGGGCGCAGGCGTCGGTCAGGGTGTGTTCCTGCAGGAAGCTGCGGATGTCTTCGGGCAAAGTGTAGTCGCGGGCAACAGCGGCAAAGCGGGCATCGGTTTGCAGGCGGTCGAGCAGGGTTTGGTTTTTGTCCAACTTAATGCCTGCTTCTTTTTCTTCGGCGGTGGCGCGGACGAACTGGTCGTAAATTTCGGCATAAAGCATATCGTTCGGACCTTCAAAAATCGTGAAGGGACGGATGTCGATAGCGATATTGCTGGCGGTGTGTCCGCGTTCAAAACCCTTCGCGCCCAAGAGTTTTTGCAACATTTGCGCGGCGGCGTAAGTGTATTCCGTGGCGAGGGTTTTGATGATGTTTGCCTCCATCAGTTGATGGGCTACGGGGGCAATAGGCGAAACAGAATAGCAGACGTAGCGGTAAAGAATCTCGGAAACCTGATGGCGGCGCTGGATTTCGCGGCGTTCGTAATCGACGAATTTGATGTCGTTGCGGACGTATCGGTTCAGGTTTTCAAGGATGTATTCCATGATGCCGTGCGTCATGCCGATCAGTTGCAGGCGGCTGCGGATAAAGATGTTTTGGAACGCGCGCAAACCGGCGGCGTCGCTCTGAGAGAGTTTCATGACGGCAGCGGCAGGCATTTGGGCATCAATGTGGTTGACGGCGTAACGGACGGCGCGCAAGCCTTCGGATGTGAGGGCTTCGTAGCGGATGTATTGTTTAGGAACGAGCAGCAGGTTGATGACTTTGGAGAGTTTGCCGTTTTTGCGTTCTTTGGCGGCGACTAGGAGGAAGTCACTTTGCGAGTTGCCCTGCCAGTATTTCGCGGCATTGACATAAATGGTTTGTTCGTCGGTATATTCGTAGTAGGACTGCATTTCGCGTGCAATCGCCGCACCGGAGGTTTCAGGTTCGGTAATGCCCAAACCGCCGCCCTCGCCTTTGAAAACCATGTCCAGACCTTGCGCGACTTGCGCTTCGTCGCCGAATTCTTGCAGGGGCTGCAACACCAGCGCGCCCTCGATGCCGGTACGCAGGGTAACGGGCACGCCGTAATGCCCCGCAATTCGCAATACTTCCTGAATTTCAAACTGGCTGCCCCTGCGGCCGCCGTGTTTTTTGTCGAGAAAGGGCAACAGCAAACCCGCCTGCTTCAAGGCAAGCCATTTGTCTTCGGGCAGGTATTGCATGAGGTTGATGCCGTCTGAAAAAATGCCGCGGAATGCGGATTCGATGTGCTTTAAAAAAGCAGCCGTGTCCATGGTTGACGGCTGCGCGCTTGATTCAGTGTGTGTCATCATATTTTCCGGTTAATTTCTATTAACGGGCAGTTTTATCAAACCGCCGCCCATAATTTAGAGTTTAGTTTCTAAAATTTACCACAAAGTATGACAGCTAACAATCCGCTTCACTGTTTTCATGCTAATCAATCTTTCAGACGGCATCAGATTATCGCCATCGTGTTAAAATCGCCGTTTGCCTTCGTATCTGAAATATTTCCGCGCCATGACCTACCCCATCCCCAAACCCCGTGAAAAATCCCGTTGGCTTAATCTGTCTCAAGGCTCGCTGCCGCTGGCTTTGGCGCGTTATCTGCCGCATAAGCGGCTCAAGGTCGTGCTGACCCAAGATGCGGAACAGGCGTTGCGCCTTCAGACGGCATGGCGGTTTTTCCGTCCGCACGATACGGCGGTGTTCCTGCCGGACTGGGAAACGCTGCCTTACGAGCGTTTTTCGCCGCATCAGGATTTGGTGTCGGAGCGGCTCTCGGCGTTGTGGCAGATTAAGAGCGGCGCGGCGGACGTGTTGTTTGTGCCGGTTGCCACGGCGATGCAGAAGCTGCCGCCCGTGCCGTTTTTGGCGGGGCGCACGTTTTGGCTGAAAACGGGGCAGACTTTGGATATAGGCCGTCTGAAAAGTGATTTGGTGGATGCAGGTTATAACCATGTTTCCCATGTTGTCGCGGCAGGCGAGTTTGCCGTGCGCGGTGGCATTGTCGATTTGTTCCCGATGGGCAGCGAAATGCCGTACCGCATTGATTTGTTCGACGATGAAATCGACAGCATCAAAACCTTCGATACCGAAACACAACGCACCATTTCTCCTGTTTCCGAAATCCGCCTGCTGCCGGCGCACGAGTTCCCCACCGACAGCGAAGCGCAAAAAATCTTCCGCAGCCGCTTCCGCGAGGAAGTCGATGGTAATCCGAACGATGCGGCTGTGTACAAAGCAGTAAGCAACGGCCACTTCGGTGCGGGCGTGGAATATTACCTGCCGCTGTTTTTTGAAAACGAGCTGGAAACGCTGTTTGACTATATCGGCGAAGACGCGCTGTTTGTCTCTTTGGGCGATGTTCACGCCGAGGCAAACCGTTTTTGGAGCGACGTTAAATCACGTTACGCCATGGCGCAGGGCGACGAAACCTATCCGCCTTTGCTTCCACAGCATTTGTATCTCTCTGCCGATGTATTCGCAGGCCGTCTGAAAAACTACGGACAGGTGCTGCCCGATGTTTCCGGCAAGGAACACACCCTGCCCGACCTTGCCGTCAACCGCCAATCCGACGAGCCTTTGCAGGCATTGAAGGACTTTCAGACGGCGTTTGAAGGACGGATTCTGCTGTGCGCCGAAAGTTTGGGACGGCGCGAAACCATGATCGGCTTCTTGCAGCAAAACGGCTTGAAAGCCAAACCTGTGTCCGACTGGCAGGGCTTTTTATCGGCACACGAGCCGCTGATGATAACGGTTGCGCCGTTGGCATACGGGTTCAAACTGGGCGGACTGCAATCTCCGAGCCAACAGCAAGCTGCTCCCGCCTCCGAGAGAGAAAATTGGGGAGAAAGCAAAGCGGTTGCCGACCAAAGTGCCATCGCCGTCATCACCGAATCCGAGCTCTACCAATACGTTGCCCGTTCGCGCATCCACAACCGCCGCAAGAAACACGCCGCCGTTTCAGACGGCCTGTTGCGCGACCTTGCCGAAATCAACATCGGCGATCCCGTCGTGCACGAAGAATACGGCATCGGGCGGTATATGGGCTTGGTAACAATGGACTTGGGCGGCGAAACCAACGAAATGATGTTGCTCGAATACACGGGCGAAGCGCAGCTTTATGTGCCTGTTTCGCAACTGCATTTAATCAGCCGCTACTCCGGTCAGGCGCATGAAAACGTCGCCCTGCACAAGCTCGGCAGCGGCGCGTGGAACAAGGCGAAGCGTAAAGCCGCCGAAAAGGCGCGCGATACCGCCGCCGAGTTGCTCAACCTCTACGCCCAACGCGCTGCCCAATCGGGACACAAGTTTGAAATCAACGAGTTGGACTATCAAGCGTTTGCCGACGGCTTCGGCTACGAGGAAACCGAAGACCAGGCCGCCGCCATCGCCGCCGTGATTAAAGATTTGACTCAGGCGAAGCCGATGGACCGCCTTGTGTGCGGCGATGTTGGCTTCGGTAAAACCGAAGTCGCCCTGCGCGCCGCGTTTGTAGCGGTGATGGGAGGCAAACAGGTCGCCGTACTCGCCCCGACTACGCTTTTGGTCGAGCAGCACGCGCAAAACTTCGCCGACCGCTTCGCCGATTTCCCCGTGAAAGTCGCCAGTCTTTCGCGTTTCAATAACAGCAAAGCCACCAAAGCCGCACTGGAAGGCTTGGCGGACGGCACGGTCGATATCGTTATCGGCACGCACAAATTGGTGCAGGACGACATCAGATTCAAAAACTTAGGTTTAGTCATTATCGATGAAGAACACCGCTTCGGCGTGCGTCAGAAAGAGCAGCTCAAACGCCTGCGCGCCAATGTCGATATCCTCACCATGACCGCCACGCCGATTCCGCGCACCCTCAGCATGGCGCTCGAAGGTCTGCGCGACTTCTCGCTGATTACTACCGCGCCGAGCCGCCGCCTCGCCGTCAAAACCTTTGTCAAACCCTTCAGCGAAGGCAGTGTGCGCGAAGCCGTATTGCGCGAACTCAAACGCGGCGGACAAGTGTTTTTCCTGCACAATGAAGTGGATACGATTGAGAATATGCGCGAGCGGCTGGAAACCCTGCTGCCCGAAGCACGCATCGGCGTGGCGCACGGACAACTGCGCGAGCGCGAGCTGGAACAAGTGATGCGCGACTTTTTGCAGCAAAGATTTAACGTGTTGCTCTGCTCCACCATCATCGAAACCGGCATCGACATCCCCAACGCCAACACCATCATCATCAACCGCGCCGACAAATTCGGGCTGGCGCAACTGCACCAGCTTCGCGGGCGCGTCGGCCGCAGCCACCATCAAGCCTACGCCTACCTGCTCACGCCCGAATACATCACCAAAGACGCAGAAAAACGCCTCGACGCCATCGCGGCGGCAGACGAACTCGGTGCAGGTTTCACCCTCGCCATGCAGGATTTGGAAATCCGCGGCGCAGGCGAAATCCTCGGCGAAGGGCAGTCCGGCGAAATGATACAGGTCGGCTTCACGCTCTACACCGAAATGCTCAAACAAGCCGTGCGAGACCTCAAAAAAGGCCGCCAGCCCGACCTCGACGCACCATTGGGCATCACTACAGAAATCAAACTGCACAGCCCGGCATTATTGCCTGAAGACTACTGCCCCGACATTCACGAGCGCCTCGTCCTCTACAAACGCCTCGCCGTCTGCGAAACCGTGCAGCAAATCAACGCCATACACGAAGAACTGGTCGACCGCTTCGGTCTGCCCGAACAAGCCGTCAAAACCCTCATCGAAAGCCACCACTTACGACTTGCGGCAAAAGAATTGGGTATAGATGCCATTGATGCGACCGGTGAGGCGGTAACAGTAACCTTTGGTAAAAACAATAATGTCGATCCAACCGAAATCATCCTGCTGATTCAGAACGACAAAAAATACCGGCCGGCAGGGGCAGACAAATTGAGGTTTTCAGCGGAAATGGAAAACATCGAAGTACGGATCAACACCGTCAAAACCGTGCTAAAAACCCTGCAAAGCAAACGCCTGCCCAAAGGAAATTGATGTAACGATGCCGTCTGAAGAACACCGTTCAGACGGCATACAATCCCCCAATCCTCACCAAAAGGAACAATCATGTCGATTTTTCACCCCTATTTCCAACAACTGTCCACCGAAGGTTTTGACGGAGAAGAAGATGTCCTCTGGGAAGACGAGCTGACCGTCAAAGGCAATCTTGTCGAGGTATCCCTGTGGGCAGAAAATGAAAACAGCCTGCCAACCAAAACATTGGATGCATTTGCCGCCTTCCTGTCCGAATTGGAAAAAGCCGATGATGCCGCACGCGCCGCACTGACGGAATATTTGAAACGGGACAGCCGCTATATCGACTTTCACACCGAAGATACCCAAACAAGCCGTGATGCGGCAAAGTTTGTCCGCACTATGCAGTTGATCTATATCAGCTTATGGGCAGAAAGTCCGGCTTTTGCCGTTATGGATTATATGCCCGCCAATATGGAAAGCGACGAAATCCTTGCCGTCAAACTGCATTTGGACGGCAGCATTTTCTCAATCGATTGGGAGAGTTGAGCCGGATTGCCAATCGACAAAAATGAAATGCCGTCTGAAAACAGCTTCCCTACCCGAAGCCTTGCCATTATGAATTTGAAGGAAACTCCACTATAATACGGCATTCAGATTTTCAGACGGCATCGCGCCCGTCAGACCGCACACAAACCAAAAGGAAATACATGTTCCGTACTATGCTTGGCGGAAAAATCCACCGCGCCACCGTAACCGAAGCCGATTTGAACTACGTCGGCAGCATTACCGTCGATCAAGACCTGTTGGACGCGGCAGGTATCTATCCCAACGAAAAAGTCGCCATCGTCAACAACAACAACGGCGAACGTTTTGAAACCTATACCATTTCAGGCAAACGCGGCAGCGGCGTGATTTGTCTGAACGGTGCTGCGGCAAGGCTGGTGCAGAAAGGCGATATCGTCATCATCATGTCTTACGTCCAACTCTCCGAACCCGAAATCGCCGCACACGAGCCCAAAGTCGTCTTGGTAGACGGAAACAACAAAATCCGCGACATCATCTCCTACGAGCCGCCGCACACCGTACTGTAACCCTGAAAACGGACATTGATTATGGATATTAAAATCAACGACATCACCATCGGCAACAACTCGCCCTTCGTCCTATTCGGCGGCATCAACGTTTTAGAAGATTTGGATTCCACCCTCCAGACCTGCGCGCATTACGTCGAAGTTACCCGAAAACTCAGTATTCCCTATATCTTTAAAGCCTCTTTCGACAAGGCAAACCGCTCGTCCATCCATTCCTATCGCGGCGTAGGCTTGGAAGAAGGCTTAAAGATTTTTGAAAAAGTCAAAGCAGAGTTCGGCATCCCCGTCATTACCGACGTACACGAACCCTATCAGTGCCAACCCGTTGCCGAAGTGTGCGATGTCATCCAGCTTCCCGCCTTTCTTGCGCGGCAGACCGATTTGGTGGCCGCAATGGCGGAAACGGGCAATGTCATCAACATCAAAAAACCACAATTCCTCAGCCCCTCTCAAATGAAAAACATTGTGGAAAAATTCCGCGAAGCCGGCAACGGGAAACTGATTTTATGCGAACGCGGCAGCAGCTTCGGCTACGACAACCTCGTTGTCGATATGCTCGGTTTCGGCGTGATGAAACAAACCTGCGATAATCTGCCGGTCATCTTTGACGTTACCCACTCCCTGCAAACAAGGGAATCGGGCTCTGCCGCTTCCGGAGGAAGACGGACACAAGCACTGGATTTGGCACTTTCCGGCATGGCTGCCCGGATTGCCGGCCTGTTCCTCGAATCGCACCCCGATCCGAAACTGGCAAAATGCGACGGCCCCAGCGCGCTGCCGCTACACCTTTTAGAAGATTTTTTAATCCGCATCAAAGCATTGGACGATTTAATCAAATCACAACCGATTTTAACAATCGAATAACACGGTTTCGCCTTATGATGCAGACTTTCCGAAAAATCAGCCGGTATGCCGCAACCTTGTGGCTCGGTATGCAGATTATGGCGGGTTATATCGCCGCACCGGTGCTGTTCAAAATGCTGCCCAAAATGCAGGCGGGCGAAATTGCCGGCATATTGTTCGACATCCTCTCTTGGAGCGGGCTTGCCGTTTGGGGCGCGGTACTGGCTGCCGCCTTTGCCGCCCTAACCCGGCGGCAAACCGCCCTACTGCTTTTTTTATTGTCCGCCCTTGCCGCCAACCAATTTTTGGTTACCCCCGTTATCGAGGCACTGAAATACGGGCATGAAAATTGGCTGTTGTCGGTTGCAGGCGGATCCTTCGGAATGTGGCACGGCATTTCCAGCATGATTTTCATGGCAACCGCCCTACTTTCAGCAGTTTTAAGTTGGCGGCTTTCCGGCAAAGAGGCCGTCTGAAGCCCTCCCATTTTTCACCTCCCTTCACTTCACTTGGAGAACATTCATGAGCGCAATCGTTGATATTTTCGCCCGCGAAATTTTGGACTCACGCGGCAACCCCACAGTCGAGTGTGATGTATTGCTCGAATCCGGCGTAATGGGACGCGCAGCCGTACCGAGCGGCGCGTCCACCGGTCAAAAAGAGGCTTTGGAACTTCGCGACGGCGACAAATCCCGTTATTCGGGCAAGGGCGTATTGAAGGCGGTCGAACACGTCAACAACCAAATCGCCCAAGCCCTCATTGGTATCGATGCCAACGAGCAATCTTATATCGACCAAATCATGATCGAATTGGACGGTACTGAAAACAAAGGCAATTTGGGTGCGAATGCGACTTTGGCGGTTTCTATGGCGGTTGCACGCGCCGCTGCCGAAGACTCAGGCCTGCCGCTTTACCGCTACTTGGGCGGCGCAGGCCCGATGTCCCTGCCCGTACCGATGATGAACGTCATCAACGGCGGCGAACACGCCAACAACAGCCTGAACATCCAAGAGTTTATGATTATGCCTGTTGGCGCAAAATCTTTCCGCGAAGCATTGCGCTGCGGTGCGGAAATTTTCCACGCCTTGAAAAAACTGTGCGACAGCAAAGGCTTCCCAACCACAGTCGGCGACGAAGGCGGTTTCGCCCCCAACCTGAACAGCCACAAAGAAGCCCTGCAACTGATGGTTGAAGCCACCGAAGCCGCCGGCTACAAAGCGGGCAAAGACGTATTATTCGCATTGGACTGCGCGTCCAGCGAATTCTACAAAGACGGCAAATACCACTTGGAAGCTGAAGGCCGCTTTTACACCAGTGCGGAATTTGCCGAATATCTGGAAGGTCTGGTCAACGAGTTCCCCATCATCTCCATCGAAGACGGCATGGATGAAAACGACTGGGAAGGCTGGAAACTGCTGACCGAAAAATTGGGCGGCAAAGTCCAACTCGTTGGCGACGACCTCTTCGTTACCAACCCGAAAATCCTTGCCGAAGGCATTGAAAAAGGCGTGGCAAACGCACTATTGGTCAAAGTCAACCAAATCGGTACTTTGAGTGAAACCCTGAAAGCCGTCGATCTGGCAAAACGCAACCGCTACGCCAGCGTGATGAGCCACCGCTCCGGCGAAACCGAAGACAGCACCATTGCCGACTTGGCAGTCGCCACCAACTGTATGCAGATCAAAACCGGTTCTTTGAGCCGTTCCGACCGTATGGCGAAATACAACCAACTGCTGCGCATTGAGGAAGAATTGGCAGAAGCCGCCTACTACCCCGGCAAAGCCGCATTCTACCAACTGGGCAAATAAGAAAAGGTTAAGGTATGAAGTGGGTAACTGTCGTTTTATCCTTCGCACTTGTCTGTTGCCAATACAGCCTGTGGTTCGGCAAAGGCAGCATCGGACGCAACAGCAGTCTGAAAGAACAGATTGCCGTTCAAGAAGAAAAAAACCAGACACTCGCCCTACGCAATCATTCCCTTGCCGCCGAAGTCTATGATTTGGAAAACGGTCAAGAGGCCATTTCGGAAATCGCCCGGGTAGAACTGGGTTATATCCAAGACGGCGAAACCTTTTACCGACTCATCAGGCATAACCGGTAATACCGTCAAAAAGCCGTCCGAACCAATGTTCGGACGGCTTTTATTTCAACAAACTGTCAGACAGCCCCTCATCCTCCCCCACCAAACCGCAATCCAGCCTGACATCCCCCTCGACGCAACAGCAGCACGGCAGTATCTCGTCCCGCCCCAAAAAAGCCAAAGGCGGCTCCCGATAAGTAACGCTTCCCTCCAAAATCTTCACCCGGCACGATCCGCAATATCCGCTTCGGCACTGATATTCCACCATATGCCCCGTCCGTTCCAAGCCTTCCAACAGAGTCTCGCCCTCCAAGAGTTCAAAAAAACCCTTATTCGTACCAATGCGCGCCATTTCCGACCAATCAAAAATAAAAGGAACAATAACCGATCCTACCCGCTGTTTTTCCCATCATACAACATACAAATGCCGTCTGAAACATCCGGCTTCAGACGGCATTTTTTCAAAAAAAACGTTTACAACTCAAAATCGCCCAAATCATCCGTATTCACTTCAGAATCGATCTGACCGATCAAATAAGAAGATATTTCCACCTCCTGCGGCGCGACCTGTACGTTGTCGGACGACAACCACGCATTAATCCACGGAATCGGGTTTTGATTTGCGCCTTCAAATCCGGCCGGCAAACCCACCGCCTGCATACGCAGATTGGTAATATATTCGACGTATTGGGATAAGATTTCTTTGTTCAAACCGATCATCGAACCGTCTTTAAACAAATATGCCGCCCATTCTTTTTCCTGTTCCGCCGCCTTTTTGAAGAGTTGGAAACATTCGTCCTGCAACTCGGCGGCAATCTCCGCCATTTCAGAATCATCGACACCAGAACGCATCAGATTAAGCATATGCTGCGTGCCGGTCAGGTGCAGGGCTTCGTCGCGGGCAATCAGTTTGATGATTTTGGCGTTGCCTTCCATCAACTCGCGCTCGGCAAAAGCAAACGAGCAGGCGAATGAAACGTAGAAACGGATGGCTTCCAACACGTTGACACACATCAGGCAGAGATAGAGTTTTTTCTTCAACCCGCGCAAAGATACGGTAACGGGTTTTCCGCCGACATTGTGCACCCCTTCGCCCAACAGATTGTAATACTGGGTGTATTCGATTAAGTCGTCGTAATAGCAGGCAATGTCTTCGGCGCGGGCGGTAATGTATTCGTTTTCGACGATATCATCAAACACGACCGACGGATCATTCACAATATTGCGGATGATGTGGGTGTAGCTGCGCGAGTGGATGGTTTCGCTGAAGCTCCACGTTTCAATCCACGTTTCCAGCTCGGGAATCGACACCAAAGGCAGCAAGGCAACATTCGGACTGCGGCCTTGAATCGAATCGAGCAGGGTTTGGTATTTCAGATTGCTGATGAAAATATGTTTTTCGTGTTCCGGCAGGTTGGCGTAGTCGATACGGTCGCGCGACACGTCGATTTCTTCCGGCCGCCAAAAAAACGACAGTTGTTTTTCAATCAGTTTTTCAAATACCTCGTATTTCTGCTGGTCATAACGGGCGACATTTACCGGCTGACCGAAAAACATCGGCTCTTTCAGCGCGTCGTTTTTGGTTTTGGGAAAGGTGCTGTATGACATGACTAGGTGTTCGCAGGACATAACGTCTCTCTTTTTAAAAATTAGTCGACTTTTCTATTAATTTTTAATTCACCATATGAAACATGTTGAATTCTATCAATAAAGTGCCATCCTAAAATAGCAAAGACTAAAAGAACACTAATAAATATATAAAATTTATATTCAGCTAAGAATGACCGAATGACATCCATACTTTTCCTTTTCTGGAAAATAACAACTTAGCCTCATATAGTAGTAGGCACTAATTTAAGAAAATCCTTGAAGCCTCCTACTATCTAGAAGCCTTGGATATATTTCAAAAATTAACCTGTTTTAAATCTTACAAGCCCCGCCCGCGCAGCCGTCATCCTGAATATCGGCCTGCGTATCGTCCGCGCCGTCGCGGGTGTTGTGGTAGTACAGGGTTTTGACGCCGTATTTATAGGCGGTCAGCAGGTCTTTGAGCATTTGTTTCATAGAAACTTTGCCGCCTTCGAATTTGCCCGGGTCGTAGGCGGTATTGGCGGAAATCGCCTGATCGACGAATTTTTGCATCACGCCGACAAGTTTCAGATAGCCTTCGTTGCCGGGAAGCTGCCACAGGGTTTCATAGGCATTTTTCAGGGTTTCAAACTCCGGCACGACTTGCTTCAGGATCCCGTCTTTCGATGCTTTGACTGTTACCAAGCCGCGCGGCGGCTCGATGCCGTTGGTGGCGTTGGCGATTTGCGAACTGGTTTCAGACGGCATAAGCGCGGTCAGGGTGGAGTTACGCAGGCCGTATTTGACGATGTCGGCACGCAGGCTTTCCCAGTCGTAATGCAAAGGCTCGCCGCAAACGGCATCCAAATCTTTTTTGTAAGTGTCGATGGGCAGTTTGCCTTGCGAATAAACGGTTTGGTTAAAGAGCGTGCACGCTCCGTATTCTTTGGCAAGGTTTGCCGATGCTTTGAGCAGGTAATACTGTATGGCTTCAAAGGTACGGTGGGTCAGACCGAGCGCGGAGCCGTCGCTGTAGCGGACACCGTTTTTCGCCAAATAATACGCATAGTTGATCACGCCGATACCGAGCGAACGGCGGCCCATAGTGGAGGTACGCGCGGCTTCTACCGGATATCCCTGATAATCTAAAAGTGCATCGAGTGCGCGCACAGTCAAATCGGCAAGCCCTTCCAATTCGTCCAGGCTGTTTAATGCGCCCAAGTTGAAGGCGGACAGGGTACACAGGGCGATTTCGCCGTCAGGGTCGTTGATGTTGTCCAGCGGTTTGGTCGGCAGCGCGATTTCCATACACAGGTTGGACTGGTGCACGGGGGCGACGCGCGGATCGAACGGGCTGTGCGTATTGCAGTGGTCGACGTTTTGGATGTAGATGCGCCCGGTTCCGGCACGCTCCTGCATCAGCGTGGAAAACAGGTCGGCAGCCGGAATGATGCGCTTGCGGATGTTCGGGTCTTGCTCGTATTTCGTATAGAGCCGCTCAAATTCGTCTTGGTCGGCAAAAAACGCTTCGTACAACCCGGGAACCTCGTTGGGCGAAAACAGCGTAATATTGCCGCCCTTAATCAGGCGGGTATAGAGCAGGCGGTTGATTTGCACGCCGTAGTCCAATTGACGGATGCGGTTGTCTTCCACGCCCCGGTTGTTTTTCAACACCAACAGGCTTTCGGCTTCGATGTGCCACAAGGGATAGAACAAGGTTGCCGCGCCGCCGCGCACGCCGCCTTGCGAACAGGATTTGACCGCCGCCTGAAACATTTTGAAAAACGGGATGCAGCCGGTATGCCGCGCTTCGCCGCCCCGGATTTCGCTGTCCAAACCGCGGATACGTCCGGCATTGATACCGATGCCCGCACGCTGGGAAACGTATTTCACAATCGCACTGGTAGTGGCATTGATGGAATCCAAACTATCGTCGCATTCAATCAGCACACAGCTTGAAAATTGGCGCGTAGGCGTACGCACGCCGCTCATAATCGGAGTCGGAAGCGATACTTTAAATGTAGAAACGGCATCGTAAAACCGTTTGACGTAACCCAAGCGCGCCTCTTTCGGGTATTTGCTGAAAAGGCACATCGCCACCAAAACATATAAAAACTGCGGCGTTTCGTAAATCTGGCGGGTAACGCGGTTCTGCACCAGATATTTGCCTTCGAGCTGTTTGACGGCGGCATAGGAAAAGGACATATCGCGTTCGTGGTCGATATAGGCGTTCAGTTCGTCAAATTCTTCGCGGCTGTAATCCTCAAGGATATGCCTGTCGTATTTTCCGGCATAGGTGAGCTTTTTAACGTGGTCGTAAAGGTGCGGCGGCTCGTACTCGCCGTAGGCTATTTTACGAAGATGGAAAATGGCCAAACGCGCGGCAAGGTATTGGTAGTCCGGGGTATCTTCCGAAATTAAATCGGCAGCGGCTTTGATGATGGTTTCGTGGATGTCGTCGGTGCGGATGCCGTTGTAGAACTGGATGTGCGATTTCAACTCGACCTGCGACACGGAAACATTTTCCAACCCTTTCGCCGCCCAAGTGACGACACGGTGAATCTTATCCAAATCAATGGGTTCTAATCTGCCGTCACGTTTGGTTACTTTCAAATCAGCCGTCGTATTCATCGTTTCCCCTTCCGCCCCCGATACCCAAGGGACACTCTTTCCAAATCAATCAAGGCAGACAATATAGTGGATTTTTTGTATTTCCTCCAGTCTTGACAACGGTTGCATTTTTCAGTTTCAGGCAATACGCGATAAAACCCGCCTGTCGTATTTTTCCTATAATATTTGTTTTATCTGATAATTCTTTACCGATAAAAAACGGGTAAATTTTTTGCCTTTTGACCGGCTCCTGCTACAAGGCGATGAAATAAGGATTTTCCGACGAAAAAGGAAAGCTTCCGGTTTTCTGCCCCTGTAAATTGTTAAATTTTGCAAAGTATGATTTTTGCCACGCCGCCGCCGACAAATTCCATTTTCTTACCGATTGAAATTTATTATTGAGATTAATGTGTTATTTGAATCTGCATATCAAACGGCAAGTTTTGCCGGCTAAATGGGTCTGAAACTGCCGACAATTTGCCCGTTCCATCCTTCCATCCTATACTGGAAGGAATGACAAACTGAAAGGATCGTCATGTCTGTCAAAAAGATGCTTGCCATACTGTTGTCTGCAATATTGGGACTGGTATCGACAACTGCCGCTGCCGGCACGTCAGAATCCGCCCACCGCCATACCAAACATATCCGCAAGGCAAACAAGCAGATGCTGCACCCCGAATGCAGGAAATATTTGGAACGCCGTGCCGCGTGGTACCGATCGCAAGGCAACGTGCAGGAATTGCGCGAAAACAAAAAGGCGCGTAAAGCATTCCGCACCCTGCCTTATGCGGAACAGAAAATCCAATGCAGGGCGGCTTATGAGGCTTTCGATGATTTCGACGGCGGCAGGTTTCGCCGTTAACCCCATATAAAATATGCCGTCTGAACACAGGTTCAGACGGCATTTCCCATAGATACAACAAACTATCCTTACACCATTTCGTTTGAAGTACTCCCGTTGCTGCAGCCTTAACGCATCCGCAAAAGCGAATCATACTGCCACATTCCGACAACCAGTTTCAGACGGCAACGTCCGCATCGCCGGCGACAACGGCACGGATGCTTTCTTCGATTTTATCTTTTAAAGCATAACGGTCTTCGCTTTCCGCCGCGTCCGCCACGCAAACGAAATCGACTTTTATCGTCAATTTTTTCATAGACACAATGCGCCACAGACAGGTCGGCAAACCGACATCGGCATATGAGGGACGAGCCGTCCTTTTTCCCGTTTCGTCATAATAACGCAGCGCGACCGCCAAAACCTTTGCCCCCGCATCGATAGCGGATTGGAACAGTGCGGCTTTAAAAGGCAAAAGCTCCAAGCCGGAAGAAGTCCGCGCTTCAGGAAAAAAACTGACGTTTTGACCGCGTTGCAAGGTTTCGCAGACGGCGCGGTTAATCGGCTCGATGTCGCGCCGCGAATTGCGGTTGATGAACACCGTTCCCGCGTTCTGCCCCATCTTGCCCAGTACCGGCCAGCTTTTGATTTCCTGCTTGGCGATAAAGCTGCTCGGATAAACCGCGCTCATCGCGAAAATATCCAGCCAGGACACGTGGTTGGCAGCTACCAAGACACCGTTCGGATGTTCGGGTGCGTGCCCGCCCACCTCCAATCCGATATCCAAAGCCGCCAAAGCCCCCCGGCCCAACTCGATTACCGCACGATTGCGCGACTCGGGGCAGCCGCCGTCAATACCGCGCAGGTTTTTCCCTGTTTTAAACAGCCAGACCGCCAAACGGCACAACCGATGCAGGCGTGTAAAAATTGAAGCTTTATTTGAAGACATGAGCAATTCTTTCCCGATAATCGGTGTTTGTTGTTGAAACGTTCGGACGGCATACCGATAAAATGCCGTCTGAAACCGTGTTCCGCCCTATTTCTGACAGTTCGGGCAGTAAAACGTGCCGCGCTGCCCCAAAGTTTCTTTCACAATCAAACCGCCGCACCGGGGGCACGGTTGATTGTGCCGCCCGTACACCGTATATTCCTGTTGGAAGTAGCCGCTTTTGCCGTCGCTGTCCACAAAATCCCTCAAGGTGCTGCCGCCCGTTTCAATGGCGCGCTGCAACACCGCTTTGACGGTTTCAACCAAAAGCGCGCACTCTTTCTTTTTCAGACGGTTGGCAGGACGGTGGGGCGAAATGCCCGCTCTGAACAGGCTCTCGTTGGCATAAATATTGCCCACGCCGACCACAACCGCATTGTCCATCAGGGCAAGTTTGACCGCGCGTTTCTGCGCCTTCAGCCTCGCATACAGATAATCCGCACAAAATGCCTCCGACAAAGGCTCCGGCCCCAGCTTTTCCAGCAGCGGATGATGTTCTTCGATCCCCTCATACCAAAGTATCGCACCGAACTTTCGCGGATCGCGGTAACGCATGACCGTGCCGTCTGAAAACACAATATCGACGTGATCGTGTCTGTCCGGCCTGCCGATACGTCCGTCCGACGGCGTAAAAATCCGCAAGCTGCCCGACATCCCCAAGTGAATCAGCAAAATCCCCGTTTGGAAACGGACAATCAGATATTTGGCACGCCTGCCGCAGGACAAAACCTGCCGGCAGGACAAAATCTCCCCCAAATCGGGATTAATCTGCCAGCGCAGCTTCAGTTGGCGCAATACCACGGCTTCTACCGTTTTTCCTTCAATATGCGGCGCGATGCCGCGCAACGTCGTTTCCACTTCCGGCAATTCCGGCATAATCCCTCCCGACACTTTCTTCGGCAAATGCCGTCTGAAACAAAACCCGCCTAATCCGCAACCCTTGCCGCACCCGCCGCAAGGGCTTTTCCGCCCAAATACCCGTCCCACGCGGGCAGGGGCGTTACCCCCGCCGCCCTTTTGACCAAAACCAAGCCGTACACTGCGGCACAGTGCGGCCACCAGCGGTCGCCCGCCTTTTCCATAAACTGCCAAAAATGTATTTGCCCGGGCGACGAAACCGGCGGCAGATACACCATAAATTTCCCAAGTTCAATATCAAAACCGGCACCGGCAATCTGTCTTTTCAGCCCGCGAAGCGTCAGGCAGAAGCGTTTTTCCGGCAGGCGTTCGCCGTCAAACCACGAACCCGGCCCCCAAAGCGAATGCGGATTAAAACCGGTCAGCATCACACGCCCGGACGGTTTCAATATCCGGTGCGCTTCCGACAGGATTTGCGAAGGAACACCGCCTTCAAGCGTATGCGGAAAAAGCAGCATATCCGCAGAAACATCCGCCAAAGCCATATTCTCCGCCGACATCAACATATCTCGCGGCACACAGACAACATCTTCAGACGGCATCAGCCACCTGCCACCCACCTGAACCGCACACATTCCCGAAAAACGGTATGAATCCAGATACCGCCCGAAGAAGTCCTGTTCCAATTTTGCAACATACCGCCCCATCGCCGTATCTTCAAACCATGCATCCATATTGCGTCCGTTTCAAACAGATTGCCTGCCGATATTCTATTCCAAACAGAATTTCTGTCAAAAAACACATCGGCCGCCATTTCCGAATCCGCATAAAGTTCCTGTAAAACTTGACGCTTTTTCAGTCAAACAGTACCATCGGACGATAAAATATGTTTATCCTCCCGATATAGATTATGTCCAAACTCAAAACCATCGTACTGACCGCTTCGGGTCTGTCCGTTTGTCCGGGTTTCCTATACGCCCAAAACACCTCATCACACCAAATCGGTTTGGCGATTATGCGCTTAAACTCTTCAATACTCGACCTGCCACCGACAAAACAATATTTCCAATCCGGCAGCCTGTGGGGCGAGCTGCGCCAAGGCTTCCGGATGGGCGAAGTCAATCCCGAACTGGTGCGCCGCCACGAAAGCAAATTCATCGCAAGCCGCAGCTATTTCGGCAGGGTCGTCAACCGGAGCCGGCCCTATATGTACCATATTGCCAACGAAGTCAAAAAACGCAATATGCCTGCCGAAGCCGCCCTCCTCCCCTTTATCGAAAGCGCGTTCGTCACCAAAGCCAAATCACACGTCGGCGCATCGGGATTATGGCAGTTTATGCCCGCCACCGGCAGGCATTACGGCCTGGAAAAAACACCGGTTTACGACGGCAGGCACGACGTTTACGCCGCCACAGATGCCGCACTCAACTACCTGCAATACCTATACGGGCTGTTCGGCGACTGGCCGCTCGCCTTCGCCGCCTACAATTGGGGCGAGGGCAATGTCGGACGCGCCGTCAACCGCGCACGGGCGCAAGGTCTCGAACCGACCTACGAAAACCTGCGTATGCCCGATGAAACGCGCAACTACGTCCCCAAGCTCCTTGCCGTCCGCAACATTATCGCCAATCCCCAATCCTTCGGCATCAGCATCGGCGATATAGACAACAAACCCTATTTTCAGGCAGTCGAACCGGACCGCCCCATCGATAACGAAGCCATCGCCCGGCTTGCCGGCATCACGCAAAGCGAGCTGCTCGCCCTAAACCCGGCATTCAACGTCCCCGCCTTCATCCCCAAAAACAAACGCAAACTGCTGCTTCCCGCCGCAAACGCCCAAACCTTCCAACGCAACTACCGCGCCGCCAACCCCGACAGCCTGTTCTCTTGGGAAATCTATACGCCCCCCGTACAAACCGCCGTATCCGATATTTCCTCCGCAACCGGTATGAGCGTTGCCGACATCAAACGCCTCAACAGCCTGAGCGGCAACCTTGTCAAGGCGGGACACAGCATCCTGATTGCCAAAACCGGCACAACCTTTCAAACGGCATCGGAGTCCGTTGCCGCCATCGACATCGACGACACGCCGGACACCTACCGGTCCAATATGCCGGCAGGGATAATGAATATCAGCCTTGCCCAAGCCCTGCCTGCCGACGCGCAACCCGCCGGCATCCCCGTCGAACCCCTGCCGCAAAAAACCGCCGGCAGCAAGCCTTCCGCCCTTGCCGCCCTGATTTCCGAGCCTGCATCGGCAACGCCGGACACTCAGGCTCAAACCGCAATGCCGCCTGAAACCCAAACTGCGGCATCCGCGCAAAGCGTTTTCTCAAACGACATACAGGCAACGGACGAACTGATGAGGCTTGTCGCCCAAAGCAGCCTGCGCCTGCAGGCGGAAGAAAGCGTTGCCGACATCATCAACACATCCGACGCATCTGCCGGACACAGCCCCCACCTGCCTCCGCAGCATACCGCCGCCGACGGCAAACGCCCCGCCCGTTTGGAAACACGCGTAGCCAAAGCCGCCGGCAACGGAACAGACTCCGCCACCCGCACCGGAATCCACCGCGTCGTGGAAGGCGATACCCTGTTCAACATCGCCAAACGCTACAACGTCAGCGTAGCCGACCTGATTGTCGCCAACAACATCAAAGGCAACACCATCCAAAAAGGACAGGTGCTCCGCCTGACCCAGGCAGTCCCTGCCCAAAACCGTATCGAAAAAGTATCCTACACCGCGCGCAAAGGCGATACTTTCAAAAGCATTGCCGCCCGTTTCAATATACACATCGACGACATCCGCAGGCTCAACCCCACCCTGAACACCATCAATCCGGGACAGAGGGTCAAACTGATTGGAAGCTGATTCGGATACGGCACATGACAGGACTTTCTCAGTCCTGTCTTTTTCATCCCACATTTCCCATACCATCATGAAACTCATCAAATACCTGCAATATCAAGGCATAGGAAGCCGCAAGCAGTGCCAATGGCTGATTAGGGGCGGTTACGTCTCCATCAACGGAATCTGCATGGACGACACCGATGCAGACATCGATTCCTCATCCGTCGAAACGTTGGATATTGACGGCAAAGCAGTAACCGTTATTCCCGAACCTTATTTCTATATCCTGCTCAACAAACCCACAGATTACGAAACTTCACACAAACCGAAGCACTACCGCAGCATATTCAGCCTGTTCCCCGACAATATGCGGAACATCGATATGCAGGCGGTCGGCAGGCTGGATGCGGATACGACCGGCGTATTGCTGATTACCAACGACGGACACCTGAACCACAAGCTGACTTCCCCCAACCATAAAATCCCCAAACTGTACGAAGTTACACTCAAGCACCCTGCCGGCGAAACGCTTTGCGAAACCCTGAAAAACGGTGTCCTGCTCCACGACGAAAACGAAACGGTTTACGCCGCCGATGCCGTATTGGAAAGCCCGTCCGCATTGCTCCTGACCATTACCGAGGGAAAATACCACCAAGTCAAACGTATGGTCGCCGCCGCAGGCAACCGCGTGCAGCATCTTCACCGCCGGCGATTCGCACATCTGGAAACAGAAAACCTCAAACTCGGAGAATGGAAATTTATCGAATGCCCCAAATTCTGAAAAAATGCCATTATTTACCTATATTCAAATACATACTTATAAAATGAATAATTTAACCGAAATTAACTCAAAAACAGCCGGTTTGCGATATAATCCGCCTGTCTGAGCAATGCCTGTGCAAGCAGGCTTATGAGTAAGACGTTTTCCCCGTAATGTGTTTGACCATCTATACTTTCCGGTATAGATGGTTTTTTTTATTTCAAATTTTCCGCCCAAGCTACCGGACATTGCCCGGCAAATAAAATACCTGTTGCCGCACACGCAAAAACAGAATTGCCGACACTGCCGCTACCTGAAAATCAAAATTCAACACACGCCACGCGTAAGCACTGTCGGCAGCACCATCCATAATCAGGAATGACCGTGGTTTGAATACCCGCTTGATTGCGGCAAACCCTTATTCTTGCATATCGGGGATATTCTCTAAAAAATATATATATTTCAGTTAAAAACACCGGACGGTTAAAAAGCATTCAGTCAGTTCCCATTAAGAAAAATGTGTAAAATTTTCGCTTTATCTCAATATGGCACTGTTTCAATATGTCTTCCCCTTCAAATACCAATCGTCAAACCTGGTCCAGCCGATTAACCTATATCCTGACTGTTGCCGGGGCAACCGTCGGCTTTGGCGCAACTTGGCGTTTTCCCTACCTAGTCGGTGAAAACGGCGGCGGCGCGTATGTATTTTTATTCTGTATCGCCATGCTCGTTATCGGTATACCGATGATTTTGGTGGAAAACGTCATCGGGCGGCGCAAAGGCGTGAACGCGCTGGATGCGTTCGGCGGCTCTATGAACGGCAAACCCGTTGCCAAAATTTGGAAACTGGTCGGCTGGATGGGGCTGCTCGGCGCGTTCGGCATTATGGCTTATTACATGGTACTCGGTGGTTGGGTCATCAGCTATATCGTTAATATTATTGGCGGAAATCTGAATATTTCCAGCCCCGTCGACGGTGTGGTTACAAAAGGCTTCTTTACCGAACACATTGAAAGCAGCCCCTGGGAAATTGCGTTCTACACTTTCTTGTTTGTCGTTGTGAACCAATGGATTTTGGTCAAAGGCGTTATCGGCGGCATTGAAAAAGCAGCGAAATACCTGATGCCGCTGCTGTTTTTGTTCCTAATCGCGATGGTCGTCCGCAACGTTACCCTGCCGGGCGCAATGGAAGGGATTACTTTCTATCTGAAGCCCGATTTCAGCAAGATTACCACCGAACTTTTCGTCTTCGTTTTGGGACAAGTATTTTTCGCTCTGAGTTTGGGTTTCGGCGTGATGATTACCTTGTCCAGCTATCTGGATAAAAACGAAAATTTGGTTCAGACGGCAGTTATCACGGCAATTACCAATACCATCATCGCCGTACTGGCGGGCTTTATGATTTTCCCGTCACTCTTCAGCTTCGGCGTTGCCCCCGATTCCGGCCCGACTTTGGTATTCCAAAGCCTGCCGATTGTGTTTTCGCATATGTGGGCAGGACCTGTGTTTGCCGTGATTTTCTTCTCGCTACTTTTGATTGCCGCGCTGACGACTTCGCTGACGATTTATGAAGTGTTGATTACGACCATTCAGGAAAAAACCAAAATCCGCCGTACCGCCGCGATTACGATTGTGTTGGCCGCCATCTTCGTTTTCGGCAACATCCCGTCTATTTTGAGCTACGGCCCGTGGAAAGATGTTTCCATATTTGGCAAAAATATTTTTGATGCTTTTGACTACATCAGCGGCAACATCTTGTTTATGCTGACCGCGCTCGGCTCGGCATTGTTTGTCGGTTTCGTGATGAAGGACGAAGCGAAGGACGAATTACTTTATAAAGGCAATCATACGACGGTCAATATCTGGTTTGCCTATGTGAAATACCTCGTACCGCTCGTAATCCTGCTGATTTTTGTCAGCAACCTTTTCTGATTCACACCGATTAATGCCGTCTGAAAGCCATACTCATTTCAGACGGCATTGCTTTTATTTCCACTACAATATCCGAAATGCTAAAATCCGAACAGATTTATCAGGTTCTGAAGTCCGATTAAAATTTCCTGAGTAACCGGTAATTCGCACGCTTAGACGATAATCCTTTGAAACAGGTAGAATCAGCCCTTAACGGGAAACACCCTTAGGGCGACATGTAAAATTAAAAATCCCACATGCCAAGTTATCAGGAATTCTCTTATGAACAGACAAAAAGTAATCGCTATCGACGGTCCGGGAGCATCAGGCAAGGGAACGGTAGCCTCCCGAGTCGCAGCCGCATTGGGATACGACTATCTCGACTCCGGAGCACTTTACCGTCTGACCGCACTGTATGCACAAAAACAAGGTGTCCAATGGCATGACGAGCACCGCATTTCCGAACTTGCCGAAAAACTGCCTGCCGTATTTGCAGGCAGCCGCATCCTGCTCGGCGGAGAAGACGTTTCAGACGGCATACGTACAGAAGCCATAGGCATGGGGGCATCCGCTGTCGCGCAATTGCCGAAAGTCCGTGCCGCCCTGCTGCAACGACAACGCGACTTCCTAACCGCCAAAGGGCTGGTTGCCGACGGACGGGACATCGGATCAGTCGTATTCCCCGAAGCCGAACTCAAAATCTTCCTGACGGCAGAATCCAAAATCAGGGCCGAACGCCGTGCCAAACAAATCGGCATCCCCTGCGAAGGTTTGGCATTCGAGCGCATCCTGTCCGACATCGAAGCCAGAGACGAGGCAGACCGAAACCGCACGCTCGCCCCCCTGAAACAACAGCCCGATGCCCTGCTTTTGGATACGAGCCGCCTGACTATAGAAGAAACTGTAAAAAAAGTGCTTGATTGGTATCGTAAAGTTTAAATTTTCAGGTATAATTGCCCACATTACGTTTCAGACGGCATAAAAATCCCCCATATGCCGTCTGAAACCTTATTTACCCGTCTGCCCTGCCAAGGACGGCAGACATCCACCAACCCACCCTGCACCCCTTGGCGGTGTACCGAAAAGAGTTATATATGTCTATGGAAAATTTTGCTCAGCTGTTGGAAGAAAGCTTTACCCTGCAAGAAATGAACCCGGGTGAGGTGATTACCGCTGAAGTAGTGGCAATCGACCAAAACTTCGTTACCGTAAACGCAGGTCTGAAATCAGAATCCCTGATTGATGTAGCTGAATTCAAAAACGCTCAAGGCGAAATTGAAGTTAAAGTCGGCGACTTCGTTACCGTTACCATCGAATCCGTCGAAAACGGCTTCGGCGAAACCAAACTGTCCCGCGAAAAAGCCAAACGCGCAGCCGATTGGATTGCCCTGGAAGAAGCCATGGAAAACGGCGACATCCTGTCCGGCATCATCAACGGAAAAGTCAAAGGCGGTCTGACCGTTATGATCAACAGCATCCGCGCATTCCTGCCGGGTTCTTTGGTCGACGTACGTCCCGTTAAAGACACTTCCCACTTTGAAGGCAAAGAGATCGAATTCAAAGTGATCAAACTGGACAAAAAACGCAACAACGTCGTTGTTTCCCGCCGCGCCGTTCTGGAAGCCACTTTGGGTGAAGAACGCAAAGCCCTGCTGGAAAACCTGCAAGAAGGCTCCGTCATCAAAGGCATCGTCAAAAACATCACCGACTACGGCGCATTCGTTGACCTGGGCGGTATCGACGGTCTGCTGCACATCACCGATTTGGCATGGCGTCGCGTGAAACACCCGAGCGAAGTCTTGGAAGTCGGTCAGGAAGTTGAAGCCAAAGTATTGAAATTCGACCAAGAAAAACAACGCGTTTCCTTGGGTATGAAACAACTGGGCGAAGATCCTTGGAGCGGTCTGACCCGCCGTTATCCTCAAGGCACCCGCCTGTTCGGCAAAGTATCCAACCTGACCGACTACGGCGCATTCGTCGGAATCGAACAAGGCATCGAAGGTTTGGTACACGTCTCCGAAATGGACTGGACCAACAAAAACGTACACCCTAGCAAAGTCGTACAACTGGGCGACGAAGTCGAAGTCATGATTTTGGAAATCGACGAAGGCCGCCGCCGTATCTCTTTGGGTATGAAACAATGCCAAGCCAATCCTTGGGAAGAATTTGCCGCCAACCACAACAAAGGAGACAAAATCTCCGGTGCGGTTAAATCCATTACCGATTTCGGCGTATTCGTCGGCCTGCCCGGCGGCATCGACGGCCTGGTTCACCTGTCCGACCTGTCTTGGACCGAATCCGGCGAAGAAGCCGTACGCAAATACAAAAAAGGCGAAGAAGTCGAAGCCGTCGTATTGGCAATCGACGTGGAAAAAGAACGCATCTCCTTGGGTATCAAACAACTGGAAGGCGATCCGTTCGGCAACTTCATCAGCGTGAACGACAAAGGTTCTTTGGTTAAAGGTTCTGTGAAATCTGTTGACGCCAAAGGTGCTGTTGTTGCCCTGTCTGACGAAGTAGAAGGCTACCTGCCTGCTTCCGAATTTGCAGCCGACCGCGTTGAAGACTTGACCACCAAACTGAAAGAAGGCGACGAAGTTGAAGCCGTCATCGTTACCGTTGACCGCAAAAACCGCAGCATCAAACTTTCCGTTAAAGCCAAAGATGCCAAAGAAAGCCGCGAAGCACTGAACTCCGTCAATGCCGCTGCCAATGCGAATGCCGGTACCACCAGCTTGGGCGACCTGCTGAAAGCCAAACTCTCCGGCGAGCAAGAATAAGGTTGCAGACATGACAAAGTCTGAGTTAATGGTTCGCTTGGCAGAAGTATTTGCCGCCAAAAACGGCACGCATCTTCTGGCAAAAGACGTAGAGTACAGCGTAAAAGTCTTGGTTGACACCATGACCCGATCGCTTGCCCGAGGTCAACGCATCGAAATTCGCGGTTTCGGCAGCTTCGATTTGAACCATCGTCCTGCCCGCATCGGTCGCAATCCCAAAACCGGCGAGCGTGTGGAAGTACCTGAAAAACATGTACCCCACTTCAAGCCCGGTAAAGAATTGCGCGAGCGGGTCGATTTGGCTTTAAAAGAAAATGCCAATTAAACCTTAGCATCAAAACGCCGCTTCCAAGCGGCGTTTTTTTCTGTGGTTTAACTTCATCCGCTGCTTCAATACCTTAAGCCAAGCAAGCAACGGATTAGAGCGTGGATTTTTTTATCATTGCTTACAATCCGCTTTTTAAACAACAAATTGTTGATTTCTATTACGAACAGGACAAAAATCCTGCTTATTGCACTAAAACTAAGCCGTTTCAGGAATTTGCGGCAAATTTACGGCTTTTACCGAACCTAATGCTTTCGCTTTTTGGTAAAACGCTAATTTGTATTCAAGCAAATCTAAATAGCGTTTTAATTCGGCAATTTGACACTTCACATTTTCTATTTGATTTTCAAACAAGGAAAGGCGTTCTTCAATGGTATTGTCGCCAATGACGGTACATTCCGCAAAGCGTTTGATGTCTTTTAAACTCATTCCCGTATTTTTCAAGCATTGCAATAAGCCCAACCATTGCAAATCGTTATCGGTAAAACAGCGGTTACCATATTCATCACGTCCGATATTAGGCAACAAGCCTTCTTTGTCGTAAAAACGTAGGGTGTGGGCGGAGATGCCTATTTTTTCGGCGGCTTTGGCAGTGATATAAGTCATTTTCCCTTCTTCTAAACAAAAACAGTAAAAAACACTTGCTTTAGAGTTAACTCTAAAGTGTAAACTGTTGCTATGTTGCTCAGGCAAGGCTGTTTTGTCAATGAATTAAGAGGAAAGACAATGGAAATGAAACAAACCAATTCAACCATCAAATCTCGTGCGGCGGTGGCATTCGCCCCTAACCAACCCTTACAAATTGTGGAAATCGACGTAGAAATGCCGCGCAAAGGCGAGGTGTTAATCCGCAATACCCACACGGGCGTGTGCCATACTGATGCATTTACGTTATCAGGAAGCGATCCTGAAGGCGTGTTTCCTGTGGTACTTGGGCATGAAGGTGCGGGTGTGGTTGTTGCTGTGGGCGAAGGTGTGTCAAGCGTAAAACCAGGTGATCACGTCATTCCTCTTTATACCGCTGAATGTGGTGAATGTGAGTTTTGTCGTTCAGGTAAAACCAACTTATGCGTCTCAGTGCGTGATACACAAGGTAAAGGCTTAATGCCGGACGGCACGACGCGTTTTTCTTATCAAGGTCAGCCGATTTATCACTATATGGGCTGTTCGACTTTCAGTGAATATTCCGTTGTTGCCGAAGTTTCACTGGCGAAAATCAACCCAGAAGCCAACCACGAACATGTATGTTTGCTCGGCTGCGGCGTTACCACAGGTATTGGTGCGGTACATAATACGGCAAAAGTGCAAGAAGGCGACTCTGTTGCCGTGTTTGGCTTAGGCGCGATTGGTTTGGCGGTGGTGCAAGGTGCGCGTCAAGCCAAAGCCGGCCGCATTATCGCCATTGATACTAATCCTTCAAAATTCGAGTTGGCAAAACAGTTTGGTGCAACGGATTGTTTGAACCCGAACGATTACGATAAACCGATTAAAGATGTGTTGTTAGACATCAATAAATGGGGCATTGATCACACCTTTGAATGTATCGGCAACGTAAACGTAATGCGTCAGGCATTAGAAAGTGCGCACCGTGGTTGGGGACAATCCATTATCATCGGCGTAGCAGGTGCAGGACAAGAAATTTCAACGCGTCCGTTCCAGTTGGTAACAGGTCGTGTTTGGAAAGGTTCAGCATTTGGCGGTGTGAAAGGTCGCTCTGAACTGCCGAAAATGGTGGAAGATTCAATGAAAGGCGACATTGAGTTAGAACCGTTTGTAACCCACACAATGACACTCGATCAAATCAATAAAGCCTTTGACTTAATGCACGAAGGTAAATCGATCCGCGCCGTTATTCACTACTAAGGTATGCGATGAAACTGATTGAACAACATCAAATTTTTGGCGGTTCGCAACAAGTTTGGGCGCATCATGCCCAAACGCTGCAATGCGAAATGAAATTTGCCGTCTATTTGCCAAATAATCCAGAAAATCGACCGCTTGGTGTGATTTATTGGCTTTCCGGCTTGACGTGTACGGAACAAAATTTCATTACCAAATCAGGCTTTCAGCGTTATGCGGCAGAACATCAAGTAATTGTGGTGGCCTCCGATACCAGCCCTCGCGGAGAGCAAGTGCCGAACGATGATGCTTACGATTTAGGGCAGGGTGCGGGCTTTTATCTTAATGCGACCGAGCAGCCTTGGGCGACGAATTATCAAATGTATGATTATATTTTGAATGAGTTGCCTAGTCTGATTGAGGAAAATTTTCCTACCAACGGCAAACGTTCCATTATGGGGCATTCGATGGGCGGACACGGCGCATTGGTATTGGCGCTGCGGAATCAGGAACGTTATCAAAGTGTTTCTGCCTTTTCGCCTATTTTATCGCCAAGCCTTGTGCCTTGGGGAGAAAAAGCCTTTACTGCCTATTTGGGAAACAATCGTGAAAAATGGCAGCAATATGATGCCAACTCGCTTATTCAACAAGGCTATAAAGTGCAAGGTATGCGCATTGATCAGGGCTTGGAAGATGAGTTTTTGCCGACACAATTGCGTACCGAAGATTTTATCGAAACCTGTCGTGCGGCAAACCAACCGGCCGATGTGCGCTTCCACAAAGGCTACGATCACAGCTATTACTTCATCGCCGGTTTTATTGGCGAGCATATTGCCTATCACGCGGCATTTTTGAAGTAAGCTAAAGCAAAGCAGTTTGGAATAGCCGGCACGAGGGTAGTAAGAAGTGCCGGCAAAATACCGACATCAACGTATGCCGTCTGAACCCAAAGAAGCCTGTCCTACGGATTACCAAACCCTGCCCTTGATTTGATTAGTATGATTTTTGAGCTTAATCAAACATTAAAATCGCCCGTATTTCCTAGCTCACTTTTATTTTCATTGTCGAATTTGCATAAGCAGCCTGTTCCTGTTGTGTTTTCGATCCCTCCAAACCGATGGGGGCGTAACAGCTTCGCGATTCACCATCTGTTTAATCTGTCCTTCTTCAATATTAAAACACAGCCTGAAATAAAAGGCATTTGGGCTCATATCTGCACCATATTGGAACGCCGCCTTTGCTCATACCCCCTTGCACGCTTCATTATTCTTTTCTACGGAAAACGCCAAGTTTGAAGGAAATCATTTATAATACTGGCGGTAAGCATTTTCTTTCTTTGCCGCAAGAAGTATAACAAGGTTAAATATGAGTAATAGAGACCAACTTTTTCAAGCTCCGCCGTTTGAAAACCACAGCCCGCTGACTTGGTATCAGGCTGCCTCACAACTGCCCAACTTCATCCGTGACGACGCGCAGGCAGCCGCCATCGAACACCTCGATCGGCTTTGGACCGAATTGATGATGTTCAAACGCAAAAGAAACCGTTTTTTAGGCAGGAGTTTGCGTTCCCCGCAAGTCCCCAAAGGGCTTTATTTCTATGGCGGAGTCGGCCGGGGTAAAAGCTTTTTGATGGACGCTTTTTTCGGCTGCCTCCCTTACCGCCGCAAACGCCGCGTCCACTTTCATGCCTTTATGGCAGAAATCCACCGGCGGCTGAAAGCCCTGAAAAGCGAAAGCAACCCGTTGAAATCCGTTGCCGCCGAGATTGCCAAAGAAACCCGCGTATTGTGTTTTGACGAATTTCATGTCAGCGATATTGCGGATGCAATGATTTTAGGCCGTCTGCTGGAAAACCTGCTTAACGAGGGCGTTGTTTTGGTGGCGACTTCAAACTACGCGCCTTCCGAACTCTACCCCCAAGGACAAAACCGGAGCAGTTTTCTTCCCACAATCGCGCTCATCGAATCCAGCCTGACCGTCTTAAACGTTGACGGCGGGGAAGACTACCGGCTGCGTACCCTCCGCCCCGCCGAGATTTTCTTTACGCCTGCCAATGAAGAAAATGAGGCAAAACTGGCAAAACTGTTCAAAGAAATGACAGGCATTACCGATTTGAACCCCGGCATCAGCACCATCCACGGCCGGGAAATTCCCCACAAAGCCGAGTCCGCCCGTGCCATATGGTTTGATTTCCGCGCACTGTGCTTCGGCCCCCGCTCACAGTCCGACTATCTGTATTTGGCCGAACATTATGAAATGGTTTTTATTTCAGGTTTGGAACAACTCTCACCGCAAGAAAAGGCGGAGGCGCGGCGGCTGACTTGGCTGATTGACGTACTCTACGATTTCCGGGTCAAACTGTGTGCCACCGGCGCGGTAGATGTCAACCATATCTATACAGAAGGCGATTTTGCCGAAGAATTTACCCGCACCGCCAGCCGGATGGTCGAAATGCAGTCCGAAGTTTATTTGGAACAGCCGCACCTGACCCTATCTCCCAAGGCGTCAGGCGGATAAGTTATTTTTTTGATAGAATACCGATTTGATTCTTCTTAAGTAAAAATAAGGATATAGCATGGCGATTGAACGCACCATCTCCATCATCAAACCCGATGCCGTCGAAAAAAACGTTATCGGCAAAATATACAGCCGCTTTGAGGAGAACAGTCTGAAAATCGTTGCCGCCAAAATGAAGCAGCTTACCCTCAAAGAAGCGCAAGAATTTTATGCGGTTCACAAAGACCGCCCCTTCTATGCCGGATTGGTTGAATTTATGACCAGCGGTCCGGTTATGATTCAAGTTCTGGAAGGCGAAAACGCCGTTCTGAAAAACCGAGAACTGATGGGGGCGACCAATCCCGCCGAAGCCGCAGAAGGCACGATACGCGCGGACTTTGCCACTTCGGTCAGCATTAATGCCGTACACGGTTCCGACAGCGTGGAAAATGCCGCTTTGGAAATTGCCTACTTTTTCAGCCAAACCGAAATCTGCCCCCGTTGATACAATACACCGCACAACTCCTCTTCAGACGGCATAGAATACATCCATGCCGTCTGAAAACTCTGTTGCAAAAGGCTTCAAATCAAACTTGCCTGCCCTGCAATTTTTTATTTGAAGCCTTAATTTAAGAAAAACACAAACACATGAAAACCAATCTGCTCAACTACGACCTTCAAGGGCTGACCCGACATTTTGCCGATATGGGCGAAAAACCTTTCCGTGCCAAACAGGTTATGCGTTGGATGCACCAATCCGGCGCGCAAAATTTTGACGAAATGACCGATTTGGCAAAATCCCTGCGCCATAAACTGAACGAACAGGCAAGCATCGAAATTCCCAAGCTGATGATGTCTCAAGAATCTTCAGACGGCACTCGAAAATGGCTGCTAGATGTCGGGACGGGGAACGGGGTGGAAACCGTCTTCATCCCCGAATCGGATCGCGGCACGCTCTGCATTTCCTCGCAAGTCGGCTGCGCTTTGGAATGTACATTTTGCTCGACCGGCCGGCAGGGCTTCAACCGCAACCTGACTGCTGCCGAAATCATCGGACAGTTGTGGTGGGCAAACAAAGCAATGGGCGTTACACCGAAAAACGAACGTGTGATTTCCAATGTAGTGATGATGGGTATGGGCGAGCCGATGGCGAACTTCGACAATGTCGTTACCGCCTTAAGCATTATGCTGGACGACCACGGCTACGGTTTGAGCCGCCGCCGCGTAACGGTTTCCACTTCAGGTATGGTGCCCCAAATGGACAGGTTGCGCGATGTCATGCCGGTGGCTTTGGCGGTTTCCCTCCACGCTTCCAATGACGAAGTCCGCAACCAAATCGTACCGTTGAACAAAAAATATCCCTTGAAAGAACTGATGGCGGCCTGCCGGCGCTATCTGGTCAAAGCACCCAGGGATTTCATCACTTTCGAATACGTCATGTTGGACGGAATAAACGATAGGGCGCAACATGCGCGCGAACTGATCGAACTAGTCAAAGATGTTCCCTGCAAGTTCAATCTGATTCCGTTCAATCCCTTCCCAAACTCCGGATACGAACGCTCCAGCAATGAGAACATCCGTGTGTTCCGCGATATTTTGCAGCAGGCAGGATTTGTCGTTACCGTACGAAAAACGCGCGGCGACGACATCGATGCCGCCTGCGGACAGTTGGCGGGGCAGGTTCAGGATAAAACGCGCCGCCAACAAAAATGGCAGCAGATTTTAATCGGACAACAGGGGTAATTATGCCTTTTAAGCCATCCAAACGAATCTCTTTATTACTTGTCCTTGCCTTGGGCGCGTGCAGCACTTCCTACCGCCCCTCGCGGGCAGAAAAAGCCAATCAGGTTTCCAATATCAAAACCCAGTTGGCAATGGAATATATGCGCGGTCAGGACTACCGTCAGGCGACGGCAAGTATTGAAGATGCCCTGAAATCGGACCCTAAAAACGAGCTTGCCTGGCTGGTCCGTGCCGAAATCTATCAATACCTGAAAGTTAACGACAAGGCGCAGGAAAGTTTCCGGCAAGCCCTCTCCATCAAACCCGACAGTGCCGAAATCAACAACAACTACGGCTGGTTCCTGTGCGGCAGGCTCAACCGCCCTGCCGAATCTATGGCATATTTCGACAAAGCCCTGGCCGACCCCACCTACCCGACCCCTTATATTGCCAACCTGAATAAAGGCATATGCAGTGCCAAACAGGGGCAATTCGGATTGGCGGAAGCCTATTTGGAACGCTCGCTCGCCTCGCAGCCGCAGTTTCCCCCCGCATTTAAAGAACTGGCGCGCACCAAAATGCTGGCCGGGCAGTTGGGCGATGCCGATTACTACTTTAAAAAATACCAAAGCAGGGTAGAAGTCCTTCAGGCCGATGATTTGCTGCTTGGCTGGAAAATTGCCAAAGCCCTCGGCAACGCGCAGGCGGCATTCGAATACGAAGCGCAACTGCAGGCAAATTTCCCCTACTCGGAAGAATTGCAAACCGTCCTCACCGGTCAATAAACAGATTCAAACCATATGAACACACTCCAACGCCGCAGGACGCATCAAGTCCGCATCGATCATATTACCGTCGGTTCAGAAGCACCCGTCGTTATCCAATCTATGACCAACACCGACACTGCCGATGCAAAAGCCACCGCATTGCAGATTAAGGAATTGAGTGACGCCGGCTCGGAAATGGTGCGGATCACCGTCAACAGCCCCGAAGCCGCGTCCAAAGTTGCCGAAATCCGCCGCCGCTTGGACGATATGGGCTATGCCACACCACTGATTGGCGATTTCCACTTCAACGGCGAACGCCTGTTGGCGGAATTTCCCGAATGTGGAAAAGCCCTGTCCAAATACCGCATCAATCCTGGCAATGTTGGCAAAGGCGTAAAAGGCGATGAAAAATTTGCCTTTATGATTCGGACTGCTGCCGAAAACGATAAAGCCGTCCGCATCGGCGTAAACTGGGGTTCTTTGGATCAGAGCCTCGCCAAACGTATGATGGATGCCAACCTCGCTTCTTCCGCGCCGAAACCGCCCGAAGAAGTGATGAAGGAAGCACTAATTGTCTCCGCTTTGGAATCTGCCGAAAAAGCCGTTCTATTAGGGCTGCCCGAAGACAAAATCATCCTGTCATGCAAAGTCAGCGCGGTTCAGGATTTGATTCAGGTTTACCGCGAACTGGGCAGCCGTTGCGCCTATCCGCTGCATTTGGGTTTGACCGAAGCGGGAATGGGCAGCAAAGGCATTGTCGCATCAACGGCGGCATTATCCGTCTTGCTTCAAGAAGGAATCGGCGACACTATCCGCATTTCACTCACTCCGGAACCTGGCAGCCCGCGTACTCAGGAGGTCGTCGTCGGGCAAGAGATTTTACAGACTATGGGTTTGCGCTCGTTTACGCCGATGGTTACTGCCTGTCCCGGCTGCGGCCGTACCACCAGTACCGTTTTTCAAGAACTGGCTCAAGATGTGCAAAACTACCTGCGCCAAAAAATGACCGTATGGCGTACTGCTTATCCCGGCGTGGAATCCTTGAATGTCGCCGTGATGGGCTGTGTCGTCAACGGACCGGGTGAAAGCAAACTGGCTGACATCGGCATCAGCCTGCCCGGTACGGGGGAAACACCCGTCGCGCCGGTTTATGTAGATGGGGAGCGCAAAATAACACTGAAAGGCGACAACATTGCAACGGAATTTCTGGCTATTGTTGAAGAGTATGTCAAAACCAATTATGGGGAGAACGGACTCAAACGCCATCAAGGGAAGGTTATCCCGATACACTCCCTATAAAATCCAACCGCCAGCCTACCTTGGCTATTTTTAAATAAAAACCGTTTATTTTCATTGATATAAAACCCATCCCATTGGAAAAGGCATTTTTTAAACCGATAAGGAATGGAGGCGCAATATGAAAATACAATCGGCAAATACGGAGATGAATTGCAGGTATAAATAAGGAAGGCGGGATACCGCTTCCTGCCCTTGTCTTTTCTCAATAACCGTACCGGCAGATTCAGGCGGATGCGGGTGTCGCGCCCTTGCAAAAACTGCTGCCCCATTCGGCTTTCAGACGGCATCCGTCCATCACAGGCGGGAACGGGGATCCTTTAAAAAACTCCAAATCCTTCTTCCGTCCCGTGGATGACGGTATCGATACCATATCAAACGCAGCTTGAAACAAATGCCGTCTGAACGTTTCAGACGGCATCGGTTTCTCTCAGGTTTCTTTTATTAAAGCCGCAAAGAAGCGCGGTTTTCCAAAATCTGGTCAATCAAACCATATTCTTTGGCTTCTTCGGCAGACATGAAATTATCACGGTCGGTGTCGCGTTCCAAATCTGCCAAATCGCGGTCGCAATGTTTCGCCATCAGGCGGTTGAGTTTTTCTTTGATTTTTAAAAGTTCGCGTGCGTGAATTTCAATGTCGGATGCCTGACCGCCCAGACCGCCGCTGATTAAAGGCTGGTGAATCATAATCCGGCTGTTGGGTAGGGCAAAACGTTTGCCTTTCTCGCCTGCCGACAATAAGAACGCGCCCATACTTGCCGCCTGCCCCAAGCACAAAGTCGATACATCGGGCTTGATGAAATTCATGGTGTCGTAAATCGACATACCGGCCGTTACCGAACCGCCCGGCGAGTTAATATAGAAGAAAATATCCTTATCCGGATTCTCACTTTCCAAAAACAACAGTTGGGCAACCACCAGATTGGCAGACTCGTCGGTTACCGGTCCGACCAAGAATACGATGCGCTCTTTCAAAAGCCGGGAATAGATATCGAATGCACGCTCACCGCGACCGCTCTGCTCGATAACGGTAGGGACAAGATAGTTATCAAAAGACATTTCGTCTCCTTTCATGATGGAAAAGCACCAAAGCGGGCTTTAAAAGCGGCTTCGGTGCTTTCAAAAACTGCCTTCAGACGGCATTTTTTGAACAATCAGGCTTGCGCGCCCATCACTTCGTCAAAAGACAAAGCTTTTTCGTTTACTTTGGCTTTGCCCAAAACGAAATCAACGACGTTGCTTTCTACTGCCAAAGAAGTCGGGGCTTGCAGGCGGGAAAGATCTGCGTAGTACCAGTCAATCACTTCTTGAGGATCTTCGTAGCTTTCTGCAAAGTTGGCAACAACGGCTTTGATTTGCTCTTCAGTCGGTTCCAGTTTGTTTTCGTCAACCAGTTTGGCTAAAATCAGACCCAAAGACACGCGGCGTTCGGCTTGTTCTTTGAACATATCCAAAGGCAAATCCAAGTTCGCGGCATCGGCCATGCCTTGGTTGACGAAGTTTTGTTTCATTTCGTTTGCCAAACGGGCGGCTTCTTCATTGACCAAAGCAACCGGAACTTTCAACTCTACGGCTTTGAGCAGCGCGTTCATTACGGATTCTTTGGTTTGTTCGTTTACGCGGCGTTCCACTTCGCGGCTTACGTTTTTCTTCACTTCTTCGCGCATTTTAGCAACGTCGCCGTCGGCTATACCCAATGCTTTGGCGAAGTCGGCGTCA
This sequence comes from Neisseria polysaccharea, assembly GCF_963392925.1. Lineage (NCBI taxonomy): Bacteria > Pseudomonadati > Pseudomonadota > Betaproteobacteria > Neisseriales > Neisseriaceae > Neisseria > Neisseria polysaccharea. Next base: position 217,747 of record NZ_CAUJNZ010000001.1, on the reverse strand, counting down.
ACTTCAGGCAGAGTGGGTTCGGATACGTTGTTCAATGTGATGGTGAAGACAGCGGATTTACCGGCAACGTCTTTACCGTGGTAGTCTTCAGGGAAGTTGACGGTAACGTCTTTGCCCTCGCCTGCCTTCATGCCGACTACACCGGCTTCAAATTCAGGCAGCATTTGACCTGCGCCCAATACGAAGGCGTAGTTTTTGGATGCGCCGCCGACAAAAGGTTCGCCGTCGATTTTGCCTTCAAAGTCGATGATGACGCGGTCGCCGTTTTGGGCTTCGCGTTCGACATGGTTGAAGCGGGTGCGTTGTTTTCTCAGGATCTCTACGGTTTGATCCACTTCGGCATCACCGACGGAAGCGGTTACTTTTTCAACTTCTTGTACAGACAAATCGCCGATAACGACTTCAGGGAATACTTCGAAAATCGCAGCAATTTTCAGGAATTCTTTATCATCTTGTCCTTCAACGCCTTCGAAACGCGGATAGCCGGCAACTTTCAATTCTTGAGCAACGGCAACATCGTAGAAGCGGCGTTGAACCATCTCATTGATGACATCATTTTGAGCACTTGCACCGTACATTTGGGCAATCATTTTTAAAGGTGCTTTACCCGGGCGGAAACCGTCGATTTTTGCACGGCGCTGGGTTTGTTTCAGTTTTTTATCGGTTTCTGCGTTGATTTCGGACCAAGGCAGAGACAGCACTACTTTGCGTTCCAGATTTTCTAAAGTTTCAACAGTTACGCTCATCATAAGCCCTTAAATTTGTTGTGTTGATAAAATGATAAACCTTCTTCCCTGCATGGGGAAGCAAACAGCGCAACGGTACGGATATTTGAACCGCATTGCCGCAAAGGGGAAATTTTAGCTGGCAAGTATATCACAATGTTCCGCCTGAAACATAATATGCCGTCTGAAACGCCAATTCCGCCGTTCAGACGGCATTTTGCGATATGGGCTATAAATGGTCCTTGTGCGCCAAAATCTTACGGCTGCCATTCATATCGGCAGGGGAAACGACACCTGCATTTTCGAGTGCTTCCATCAGGTTTGCTGCGCGGTTATAGCCGATGCGCAACTGACGTTGCAGGGAAGAGATGGAAGTTTTTTTGCTTTCCAAAATGTAGGCAACGGCTTGGTCGAACAATTCGTCGCTTCCCGCATTCGGATTGACGATATTGGTGGTTTCCAGTGCAGCTTCGCCGGTGAGCAAGCCTTCGATATAGTCGGCGTGGGCTTGCGACTTGACATAGTTGACGACTTGATGAACTTCGTCATCTGAAACAAACGCGCCTTGCAGTCGGGTTGGCTCGGCGCTGCCCGGCTGTAGGAACAGTGAGTCGCCGTATTTCAACAGCTCGTCCGCACCCATCTGGTCAAGAATGGTGCGGCTGTCGATTTTGCTTTGTACGGTAAACGCCATACGCGTCGGAATGTTCGCCTTAATCAAGCCGGTAACGACATCGACGCTCGGACGTTGGGTCGCGACAATCATGTGAATACCTGCCGCGCGCGCTTTTTGGGCAAGGCGTGCGATTTGCTGCTCAACAGATTTGCGTTCGGTCATCATCAGATCTGCCAACTCGTCGATAACGACCACAATCAATGGTAATTTTTCCAAGGGTTCCGGATTATCCGGAGACAGGCTGAAAGGATTCAACAGCGGCTTACCGGCCGCTTTGGCAGCCTCGACTTTTTGATTGAAGCCCTCCAAGTTGCGCACACCTGCATGCGAGAGCAGGCGGTAACGTTTTTCCATTTCGGCAACGCACCAGTTCAACGCCTGCCCTGCTTCGCGCATATCGGTAACGACCGGGCAAAGCAGGTGCGGAATACCGTCGTAAATGCTCAATTCGAGCATTTTCGGATCAATCATGATGAAGCGGACTTCTTCCGGCGTAGCTTTGAAAAGCATGGACATAATCATGCCGTTCACGCCGACGGATTTGCCCGAACCGGTCATACCGGCGACCAAAAGGTGCGGCATTTTCGCCAAGTCGCCGACGACGGGCGTACCGGCGATGTCTTTGCCCAATGCAACGGTCAGTTTGGATTTGGCTTCGGTAAACACGGGCGAAGACAAGATTTCGCTCAACATCACGTCTTGGCGTTTATCGTTGGGCAACTCGATGCCCATCGTGTTTTTGCCTGCGATGGTTTCTACGATACGTACGGATTGCAGCGACATGGAACGCGCCAAATCTTTAGATAAAGCAACGATTTGGCTGCCTTTTATGCCTTGCGCGGGTTCAATTTCATAACGCGTAATTACAGGGCCGGAAGTGGCAGAAACGACTTGCACGCCGATGCCGAATTCTGCCAACTTGGATTCAATCAGTTCGGCAGTGCGCTCCAATTCGGCAGGATTGATGCTGACCGGCTCGTTGTCGGGAAGGCGCAACAGATTCAACGCAGGCTTGTGATATTCTCCATTACTCTGGACTTCGTTATCTTCAAACAGCGAAGCTTGGATTTTAGGCAGCGGCGCAACAGAGACTGCTACAGATTTGCGGTTGCTGGTACTGCCTTCGAGTGAAACAACGGGCTTGGCGGTAATATTTTTAGCCTCTTTTACCATACGGCGGGTGTTTAGGGTATCGACACTGTCTTTTTTGGTATGAGGACGGCGTTTTCCCAGTGATGATATTTTTCTACCCGATACGGCCAGACAATTTTGAATCGTCCTACTTGTACCGTTCAACACTTCCAACCATGAAACCTGTACCAGCAAAGACACTGATAACAACAAAACAACCAAAATAATCAAAAGGCTGCCCGATTTTCCCAATAACCATGCAAATATAGCGCCGACACGTATACCTACCATACCGCCCGCACCGACCGGCAAGGATTCACTGTATTTTCCGCCCAGCACAAAATATTCCAAAACAGGGCTGAAGACCGTCAGGACAAACAGCGCGGCGGCAGCGATTTTGTGGTTGTATGCCTCGTTTTCCGTCCGTTTTGCGTGCAGACGAAAATTTTTATACAGCATGACGCAGGCAGCCGCTATCCACCACCAGAACGACCAGCCGAAAAGATAATAGCCGACATCGGCAACATACGCGCCGAACAGTCCGCCCCAATTGGCGACATCTTCCACAACCGGCGAACTGTGCGACCAAGACGGATCGCCCATATCGAAACTAATCAGGGAAATCGCCAAATACAAGGTTGCCGCCAAACCCATCAGCCACAGTGCGTCGCCGATAAGGTTGACGACATGTTCGGGACGCGCCTTTTTGGTTTCGGTTTTCTGCAACTCTTTGACCGCCTTGAGCCGCTCGGAAACTTTATTGCCCCGTGCGCCGTTGTCGGCTTTCTTGTTGCGTGCGGACGTTGGGGACGGGCTTCCCGCCCTGCCTTTTGCTGTTTTTTTATGGGATTTTTCTGTCATGCCGTATTACCGGAAAATGCCGTCTGAAATAAGGAAGCCGGACGGCTTGCGGATTGAATATGGAAAGTGTCGGATTATACTCCATTTCTCCTGCTTTCATCCTGCAACAGACAGACATTGCCTTTCAGACGGCATATCTGTTGCCCGCCATATGTATTTTTACGCAGACCCTCGGCAAACCAGTATAATCCGTGCCGTTTGAACCGATTGAAAGAAGATGGTATGAACCAACTGAAACTTGCCGTTTCCGGTGCTCAGATTTTATTCGTTGCATTCGGCGCAATGGTGCTGGTTCCCCTGCTGACGGGACTGAACCCGGCACTTGCTCTTTTAGGGGCAGGCATAGGAACCTTATTGTTCCAAATTACCACCAAACGTAAAGTGCCTATTTTTCTAGGCTCTTCTTTTGCGTTTATCGCGCCGATTATCTACGCTATCGGCGAATGGGGTCTGCCCTCCACCATGTTCGGATTGTTTGCTGCGGGATTTATGTATTTTGTATTTGCCGCACTAATCCGCTGGCGTGGACTTGCTGCCGTTCATAGGCTGCTGCCGCCGGTCGTCATCGGTCCGGTCATTATGGTCATCGGTCTGTCTGTTGCCGTGGCGGCAAGCAGCATGGCAATGGGTCAGGCGGACGGCAAACAGGTCATCGACTATACCGATTCGCTGATTCTTTCCGGCTTTACCTTTGCCGTTACCGCCATCGTATCGGTTTTCGGCAGCAGGATGATGAAGCTGATTCCCATCTTGATCGGTGTCGCTTCGGGTTATGTTTTGGCACTGCTGATGGGACTGGTGGACACGGCAAGCATTGCACACGCGCCCTGGTTCGCCGTTCCCCATTTTGAAACGCCTCAGATCAACTGGCAGGCTGCACTGTTTATGCTGCCCGTTGCCGTCGCCCCCGCCATCGAACACATCGGCGGCATCATGGCAATCGGCAATGTGACGGGGAAAGACTATACGAAAGACCCGGGCTTGGACAAAACCCTTGCAGGCGACGGTTTGGGCGTATGCGTTGCGGGTCTGATCGGCGGCCCGCCGGTTACGACCTACGGCGAAGTAACGGGTGCGGTGATGATTACCAAAAACAGCAACCCCGTCATCATGACTTGGGCGGCGGTTTTTGCCGTCTGTATGGCGTTTTTCGGCAAATTCAATGCGTTTTTGGCTTCCATTCCGATGCCAGTAATGGGCGGCATTATGCTGCTGCTGTTCGGCACGATTGCTTCTTTGGGCGTGAAAACGCTGATTGATGCCAAAGTCGATTTGATGCTGCCGAAAAACCTGGTCATCGTCAGCTCGGTACTGACCACGGGCATCGGCGGCATGACGCTCAAATTGGGCAGCTTCAGCTTTGCCGGCGTGGGCTTGTGCGCCGTACTTGCCATTGTGTTGAACAGCCTGCTGCCCGATCCGAAAGAATCCTGACCGCTGATATGGAAATGCCGTCTGAACATCTTTCAGACGGCATTTTCCGTTTTATTTGAGATTTTGAATCAAAGAGCGCACAGTTCCGCCGTAATAAGAAGAAGATGTGCAATACACTGTTTCCAAACCGCATTGTCCCTGTGCGCCGTATTTTTTGATGCACTGGTTGAGTGCGACCTGATGAACGCTCGTAAAACGCGGAGAAGTAATCACAACGGCGTTTTCAACGCGCATTGCGCCCAAGGCTTTCGGGTATGCCAGCGCGACACAGGTATTGTTCAGCGACACGACCGACCGGCATCCGGTCGGCTCGTCTTCAGCAATGCCCGCAAGCGTGTCCTGACCTTTGCAAAAGGCTTCCAACTCGGCAAACGCTTCGCTTTTCGTCGAATCTTCTTTTGTGGTTTTAACCTGCAAAACATCGTCCGCATTCTGCGGATTCTGCCAAACGGCGAGATAGCCGTAAGTATCGGCAGCCTGTGCTGCCGCAGTCATCAGGCATAGTGCCGATACTGCCAGTATCTTTTTCATCATGATAAATTCCCGACGGTTCGTCCAAATTCTGTTGCATTATAAACAAAAAGACAGAATACATCCCTGCTTTGCCGGTTTAGCCTTCCAAAACGGATTGCCGTTTCCGGCAGGCATCCGCATACTGCACGCCCCATGTATACCCCATAATAACACTTCAAATGCCGTCTGAAAAAGCGTTCAAGACGGCATAACACTAAAAAAGGAATACATCATGAGAAATGTCAGACAAATCTACCGTACCGACAGGCAACACCGGGTAGGCGACGGCTTCCCTGTCCGGTCTCTGTTTTCCTACATGGGCGACGACAAGGGAACGAATCCGTTTTTAATGCTCGACTATGCCGTACCTTATGAATTTGCACCCAATCCGAACCGCACCTCCCGAGGTGTCTCCCCCCCCCACAAAGATTTTGAAACCGTAACCATCGCCTATCGCGGCGAAGCCGTACACCGTGACTCAAGCGGCGGAGGCGGCGTGCAATGGATGACTGCCGATTCGGGCATCATCCATGAAGAATTCCATTCCAAACGCTTCAACAAAACAGGCGGGCTTTTTGAAATGGTACAGCTTGGGGTCAATCTGCCCCCCGATACAAGAACACTCCGCCCCGCTACCTACACCTTGCCAAAGCCGCCATTCCCGTTGCGGCGATTCCCGAAGGTGCAGGAAGTTTGCGGCTGATCGCCGGAAAATACGGGGAAGAAAAAGGAACAGCCAAAACCTTTACGGAAATGAACGTTTGGGACATCGCCATTCATGCAGATAAGGAAACCGCTTTAGCCGTCCCCGAAACGCACAACCTATCTCAAGATTGCCAAGTTTCGGATTCAGCGAAATTTCGATATGGTCTGCCTTCTCTTCGACACGGATGTTGCCGCTGCCGTCTGAAGCCACTTTAACCGATTTTCCGGGTGAAACGCCCTGACCAGATTCACCTTTATCGCCCTTATCCCCTTTAAAATCAGGATTATTTTTCAGGCCGTTTTTACCGAGGGTAACGATGGTTTTGTCGGTATCCGTTGTATCGGCTTCGGTTTTCAAGCCGTCTTTAAACTCATAAAACTTGTTGAAGATGGTTTTAAAGTTGTTTTCCGTTACCACTTCGCTGCCGCCGGATTTCAACGTTGCCAATTCTTAAACGGCAGTATCATAGGCAGTAACGTTATTGCCGCCGATCAAATCGTCTTGGGTTTGAGCCGCACTTTTCAGCAGATTGTATCCCCAAACATTACCGGCAACCGAGGTTTTGGAATGTGAACCTAACACTACGCCGCCTTTTTCTGTCACAACGGCAAAGTTACCCAATGCCAAGCCGCCTTCTGCGGTAGCGGTGCTGCCTGTGCCGAAAGCACTGGCGTGTTTGCCGCTTGCACGTAATCTGTAACCGATTGCACTAGCAAAATCTCCTTTGTACGGGCGGATAAACCGATGGCAACGCCGTTGGCCGCATAGGCTCCAGCCCCAGCACCAATCCCGGTGTTTTTGATAGCCATAGGAACGGGAGTCCGTACCGACAACTATCGACCAGAAATATTTGCCTTCATTGGCCTGGTTTTTCGCGATTTCTTTCACCACGCTGGTTACAAAAACTTCCGGTGTGGATGAGCCTGAGCGTTCCGGTGTCAGTTTCGTATTTTGTTCACTGATGTACGAATGCGTACCGATCGACACACCGAATCCGGAGTGTTTGCCTGCTGTTGCCTGATGACCGATGGCAACCGCATCTTTACCGCTTGCCTTAGAATTTTTACCGACAGCAGCGGCATTTTTGCCGCTGGTATTGGCACCGTTACCGAGTGCTACGGCGTTTTCAGCCGAAACAGTGGCATCAGCACCCAATGCCATCGCATTGTTAGCATCTTTTGCATTGGCACTTTTACCCAATACGACGGCACTTTCCGAGTTTTTTACTTCGGAGAACGCACCTACTGCAACGCCGTTTTCAGATAAAACCGTCGACGTTGAACCGATTGCCATCCCTCTGTTGGCATTTGTTGCATTTGTGCTTCGACCAAACGCAATGGCATTTTGTGAATTTTCGATTTTAGAGAGCAGACCGAATGCAACCGAATTTGTACTTTTTGTAATGGTCGCACTATTACCCAACAAAAGGCTGCTGTCAGATTTATCATCAATGGTTGAGTTCGGAGCCAATACCGTACTTCTAATCAAGTTGGACTTGCTGACATTACCGATAGCAATGGCAAAGCCGCCCGTGGCTTCTGTTTCCGCCTTTCATGCAAACATCTTATCAGAGGCTTAAACCAGCAGGGCGTATTGTTCGATAAGCGTTTGCGTTATAATCCGAACATCAATTCTCCACGTCCGTGAGACACTTCAGCTATGGAAATCCCGCCAAACACCCCGCAACGCTCCCTGCGTCAAAACAGTATCTACCTGCTGCCCAATTCCTTTACCATCGCCGCGCTGTTTTCCGCGTTTTACGCAATCACCCAATCCATGCACGGACGTTATGAAACCGCCGCTATTGCCGTATTCATTTCCATGCTTTTGGACGGTATGGACGGGCGCGTGGCGCGGCTGACCAACAGCCAAAGCGCGTTCGGGGAGCAGCTCGACAGCCTTGCCGACATGGTCAGCTTCGGCGTTGCCCCCGCACTTATTGCCTACAAATGGCAGCTTTGGCAGTTCGGCAAAATCGGTTATTCCGTCGCCTTCATCTACTGCGCCTGCGCCGCCCTGCGCCTCGCCCTGTTCAACACGCTCATCGGCAAGGTGGACAAACGCTGGTTTATCGGCGTGCCCAGTCCGACCGCCGCCGCGCTGATTGTCGGGCTGATTTGGGTCAACCACAGCGTCGAAAAATTCCCCGCCGTCCACTGGTGGGCATTGGGCATCACACTGTTTGCCGGCCTGTCGATGATTGTCCAAATCCCTTTTTGGAGTTTTAAAGAAATCAACATCCGCAGACAAGTCCCCTTTGTCGGAATGCTGCTTGCCGTCTTACTGCTGCTTCTGGTCACTTGGGAACCGTCGCTCGTCCTCTTCCTGTTCTTTCTCGGATACAGCCTGTCCGGCTACATTATGGCGGCACACCGATTCTGGAAAAAATACAGAAAGGCGGATTAAATGTGGCATTGGGACATTATCTTAATCCTGCTTGCCGTAGGCAGTGCGGCAGGTTTTGTCGCCGGCCTGTTCGGCGTAGGCGGCGGCACGCTGATTGTCCCTGTCGTTTTATGGGTACTTGATTTGCAGGGTTTGGCACAACATCCTTACGCGCAACACCTCGCCGTCGGCACATCCTTCGCCGTCATGGTCTTCACCGCCTTTTCCAGTATGTTGGGGCAGCACAAAAAACAGGCGGTCGACTGGAAAACCGTATTTGCGATGATGCCGGGTATGATATTCGGCGTATTCGCGGGCGCACTCTCCGCAAAATATATCCCCGCATTCGGGCTTCAAATTTTCTTCATCCTGTTTTTAACTGCCGTCGCATTCAAAACACTGCATACCGGCCCTCAGACGGCATCCCGCCCGCTGCCCAAGCTGCCCGGACTGACTGCGGTTTCCACACTGTTCGGCGCAATGTCGAGCTGGGTCGGCATAGGCGGCGGTTCACTTTCCGTCCCCTTCTTAATCCACTGCGGCTTCCCCGCCCATAAAGCCATCGGCACATCATCCGGCCTTGCCTGGCCGATTGCACTCTCTGGCGCAATATCGTATCTGCTCAACGGCCTGAATATTGCAGGATTGCCCGAAGGGTCGCTGGGCTTCCTTTACCTGCCCGCCGTCGCCGTCCTCAGCGCGGCAACCAGTGCCTTTGCCCCGCTCGGTGTCAAAACCGCCCACAAACTTTCTTCTGCCAAACTCAAAAAATCCTTCGGCATTATGTTGCTTTTGATTGCCGGAAAAATGCTGTACAACCTGCTTTAAAAACCTTCTTACCGTTTGCACAAGCAATTAGCTGCTCAGCCTTCTGTTCCGACAAAAGGACAGACAACCTGACCGAAACCTTTGCAGAATATACAGAAAACAAAACAAATGCCGTCTGAAACCACATTCCGATAATCGGCAGGGTTTCAGACGGCATTCTGATAATTTCAATTACTCGGCTGCGGCAACGACGGCAACGGTAATTTTAGCAACGGCATCAGTGTGCAAAGCCACTTCCACTTCGTACTCGCCAACGGCTTTCAGAGGACCGTTCGGCAGACGTACATTTGCTTTCACGGCTTCGATGCCGGCAGCAACGATTGCAGCAGCAATGTCGGCATTGGTAACGGAACCGAACAGGCGGCCGTCCACACCGGCTTTTTGTGCAACGGTAACGGTTTGACCGTCCAATTTTTCCTGACGGGCTCGGGCATCTGCCAAAATTTCGGCCTGTTTGGCTTCCAATTCGGCACGGCGTGCTTCAAACTCTTTCATGTTCGCTTCAGTAGCACGTTTTGCCTTACCTGCGGGAATCAAGAAGTTGCGGGCATAACCGTTTTTAACGGTTACGATGTCGCCCAAGTTGCCCAGACCGCCGATTTTTTCTAACAGAATAATTTGCATGATTTAATCTCCAAAATTATTTGTGTTGGTCGGTGTAAGGCAGCAGAGCCAAGAAGCGCGCGCGTTTTACGGCAACAGCCAATTGGCGTTGGTAGAATGCCTTCGTTCCTGTGATGCGTGCAGGAATGATTTTACCGTTTTCAGAGATAAAGTCTTTCAGCAAATCAACTTGTTTGTAATCGACTTCTTGGATTTTTTCAGCCGTAAAACGGCAGAATTTTCTACGTTTGAATGATTGACGAGCCATTGTCGTTTAACCTTTATATTCTTGAATATTTTGTATTCTGAGCATCGGCATAAGAGAACGTCTGCTTTTTTGAGCTAAAAAACCTTCGACGTGAACATATACACCTTGCCGATACTGCCACTCTTCCGCCTGCCTGCCTAAAATCCGTGCCGGAATTTCCAACTGGACAAGGCATTGCTGCCCGTTTTCCTCCTGCGAAGATTCGTGCTTTAAAACAATATCTAAAACAGGGATTCCGGCAGGCGTATATCGAATAGGGAAAACCTTTTCAATTAACGCGGCAAGCGAAACAAGATTATTGAATCCCAATTATTGGGCAACCGCTTCTTCAGACGCACCGCTCAGCAGGTTCTTAGCCTTTTCGCCACCCAACATAGGGGAGGCTTCGGTAACGGCGTGTTTGGTTTTGATGGTCAGATGACGCAATACCGCATCATTGAAACGGAACGCGGTTTCCAACTCTTCGACCACTTCGGGAGTGGTTTCAATATTCATCAAAACATAATGTGCTTTATGGATTTTGTTAATCGGGTAAGCCAGTTGGCGGCGACCCCAATCTTCCAGACGGTGAATCTTACCGTTTGCCTCGGTAATCATGGTTTTGTAACGTTCAACCATAGCGGGCACTTGCTCGCTTTGATCAGGATGAACGATAAACACGATCTCGTAATGACGCATGTTATCTCCTTATGGATGGTAAAAACAGCCTTCCGCCATGCGAAAGCAGAAGGCAAGGTTCAAAGAACAGGCATTATATTGGGGTTTGCCGACGGAATCAAGGATTTGGTGCGAAAAACTTGCATTCCGCCGAAAATTTCGGTTTCAGACGGCATTCAAATGTTTTGGCTGCCCAGCCAACGTTCCGCGTCCAAAGCCGCCTGGCATCCGGAGGCCGCACTGGTGATTGCCTGACGGTAGGTATGGTCTTTTACGTCGCCCGCCGCCCATACGCCTTCGATATTGGTTGCACCGACATTGTCCGCCGTACCACCTTTTGTTTTCAGGTATCCGGCTTCGTCCATTTCCAACTGCCCTTTGAAAATATCGGTATTCGGCTTGTGCCCGATGGCAATAAAGATGCCGCTAACGGCAATTTGTTGCTCAGAACCATCGTTGTTTTTTAATAATGCGCCATTTACGCCCCGATCGTCGCCCAAGACTTCTTGCAGGTTGCTTTCCAGCTTGAGGATGATTTTGCCCTCTTCTACGCGTTTCATCAGTTTGTCAATCATAATTTTTTCGGCACGGAACTCGCTGCGGCGGTGAATCAGCGTAACGGTTTTGGCGATATTGGCAAGGTAGAGTGCCTCCTCAACTGCCGTATTGCCGCCGCCGACTACGGCAACATCTTGGTTTTTGTAGAAGAAACCGTCGCAGGTGGCGCAGGCGGAAACGCCTTTCCCTGCAAACGCTTCCTCACTCGGCAAACCAATGTATTTGGCGGACGCGCCGGTGGCGACAATCAGTGCGTCGCAAGTGTACTCGCCCATATCGCCTTTGAGTGTGAACGGGCGTTTTTGCAGATCGACGGCGTTGATTTGGTCAAAAATGATTTCTGTCCCGAAACGTTCGGCGTGGGCGAGAAACCGCGCCATCAGCTCCGGCCCTTGCACGCCGTCGGCATCGGCAGGCCAGTTGTCCACTTCGGTGGTGGTCATCAGTTGCCCGCCTTGCGCGATACCTGTAATAATGACGGGGTTTAAATTGGCGCGCGCGGCATAGACGGCGGCGGTGTATCCGGCGGGGCCGGAACCCAAAATAATCAGTTTGCGGTGTTGGGACATCGTTTTTCCTTTGCTGTGTCAAGTTTTCGGATTCTACTCGAATTATCGGCGCGTTTGAGAAATTTCGACCATACCGGCGTTCAGACGGCATCCCGCAGCCTTGACCGCCGTCTGAACATCAAAGAAGGAATCAAACTTATGCAACAAAAAATCCGTTTCCAAATCGAAGGCATGACCTGTCAGGCCTGCGCTTCGCGTATTGAAAAAGTGTTGAACAAGAAAGATTTTGTCGAATCGGCAGGGGTGAACTTCGCCAGCGAGGAGGCGCAGATTACGTTTGACGACAGCAAAACGTCGGTAGCCGACATTGCCAAAATCATTGAGAAAACCGGTTACGGCGCGAAGGAAAAAACGGAAGATACATTGCCGCAACCCGAAGCAGAACACCATATCGGCTGGAGGTTGTGGCTTTTGCTGGTCATCAATATCCCCTTCCTTATCGGTATGACGGGGATGATGATCGGCAGACACGATTGGATGATTCCGCCGTTGTGGCAGTTCGCATTGGCGAGTGTGGTGCAGCTTTGGCTGGCCATTCAGTTTTACAAAAGCGCGTGGGCGAGCATTAAGGGCGGACTGGCGAATATGGACGTGTTGGTTACCATCGGTACGGTGTCGATTTACCTGTATTCCGTCTATATGCTGTTTTTCAGCCCGCACGCGGCGCACGGTATGGCGCATGTGTATTTTGAAGTAGGCGTGATGGTGATCGGTTTTGTGTCGCTGGGCAAATTTTTGGAACACCGCACCAAAAAATCCAGCCTGAACAGCTTGGGCCTGCTGCTGAAACTCACGCCGACCCAAGTCAATGTACAACGCAACGGCGAATGGAAACAAGTGCCCATCGACCAAGTACAAATCGGCGACCTTATCCGCGCCAACCACGGCGAACGTATTGCCGCCGACGGCATTATCGAAAGCGGCAGCGGCTGGGCGGACGAGAGCCACCTCACCGGCGAATCCAATCCCGAAGAGAAAAAAGCAGGCGGCAAAGTGTTGGCGGGCGCGCTGATGACTGAAGGCAGCGTGGTGTACCGCGCCGCGCAGCTCGGCAGTCAAACCCTGCTCGGCGACATGATGAACGCGCTCTCCGAAGCGCAAGGCAGCAAGGCACCGATTGCACGTGTGGCAGACAAGGCGGCGGCGGTATTTGTGCCGACTGTTGTGGGCATTGCGTTATTGACTTTTATCGCCACTTGGCTGATTAAGGGCGATTGGACGGTTGCGTTGATGCACGCCGTTGCCGTTTTGGTGATTGCCTGCCCGTGCGCGCTCGGTTTGGCAACCCCTGCTGCAATTATGGTGGGCATGGGCAAAGCGGTGAAACACGGCATTTGGTTTAAAGATGCGGCGGCAATGGAAGAAGCTGCCCACGTTGATGCCGTCGTGTTGGACAAAACCGGCACGCTGACCGAAGGCAGGCCGCAGGTTGCCGCCGTTTATTGCGTTCCCGACAGCGGCTTTGACGAAGACGCTTTGTACCGCATCGCCGCCGCCGTCGAACAAAACGCCGCTCATCCGCTCGCCCGAGCCATCGTTTCCGCCGCCCAAGCGCGCGGTTTGGAAATCCCCGCAGCACAAAACGCGCAAACCGTTGTCGGCGCAGGCATTACCGCCGAAGTGGAAGGCGTGGGTTTGGTGAAAGCAGGCAAAGCCGAATTTGCCGAACTGACTTTGCCGAAATTTTCAGACGGCGTTTGGGACATTGCAAGCATTGTTGCAGTCTCAGTCGATAACAAACCTATCGGCGCATTCGCACTTGCCGACGCATTGAAAGCCGATACCGCCGAAGCCATAGGCCGTCTGAAAAAACACAATATCGATGTCTATATTATGAGCGGCGACAACCAAGGTACGGTCGAATACGTCGCCAAACAACTGGGCATCGCACACGCTTTTGGTAATATGAGTCCGCGCGATAAAGCTGCCGAAGTGCAGAAACTCAAAGCCGCCGGCAAAACCGTGGCGATGGTCGGCGACGGTATCAACGACGCGCCCGCACTCGCCGCCGCCAACGTCAGCTTCGCGATGAAAGGCGGTGCGGACGTTGCCGAACACACCGCGTCCGCCACGCTGATGCAGCATTCGGTCAACCAACTCGCCGATGCCCTGCTGGTGTCGCAGGCGACTTTGAAAAACATCAAGCAAAACCTGTTTTTCGCCTTCTTCTACAATATTTTGGGCATTCCGCTTGCCGCGCTCGGTTTTTTAAACCCTGTTATCGCAGGCGCAGCAATGGCGGCAAGCTCAGTTTCGGTATTGGGCAATGCCTTGCGCCTGAAACGGGTAAAAATCAATTAGCAGCATGTAACCGCCCTGCAGCCTTGTCCGAACGGATAAGGCTGCCTCCAGCGATATGGTAATATGCCGTCTGAAGCCGTTTTTCAAATGATTGATATGAATACAGAAAACCGTCCTCCGGAACAATTCGACATCCCACTCTTCCTCAAAAACCTGCCCAAGCTGCCGGGCGTGTACCGTTTTTTCGACGAAGGCGGCAAAGTCTTATACGTCGGCAAAGCGGTCAACCTCAAGCGGCGCGTGTCCGGCTATTTCCAAAAAAACGACCATTCGCCGCGCATTGCATTGATGGTGAAACAGGTTCGCCACATCGAAACCACCATCACGCGTTCCGAAGCCGAAGCACTGATTCTCGAAAACAACTTCATCAAAGCCTTGTCGCCGAAATACAATATCCTTTTCCGCGACGACAAAAGCTATCCTTATTTGATGCTCAGCGGCCATCAATATCCGCAGATGGCGTATTACCGCGGCACGCTGAAAAAGCCAAACCAATACTTCGGCCCTTATCCCAACAGCAACGCCGTGCGCGACAGCATTCAAGTGTTGCAAAAAGTCTTTATGCTGCGTACCTGCGAAGACAGCGTATTCGAACACCGCGACCGCCCTTGCCTGCTTTACCAAATCAAACGTTGTACTGCGCCCTGCGTCGGACACATCAGCGAAGAAGACTACCGCGACAGTGTGCGCCAAGCCGCCACCTTCCTCAACGGTAAAACCGACGAACTGACCCGCACCCTGCAACACAAAATGCAGACCGCCGCCGCCAGCCTGCAATTTGAAGAAGCCGCCCGCTACCGCGACCAAATCCAAGCACTCGGCATTATGCAGAGTAATCAGTTTATCGACAGCAAAAACCCGAACAACCCCAACGATATCGATTTGCTCGCGCTGGCGGTTTCAGACGGCATCGTCTGCGTACACTGGGTCAGCATACGCGGCGGACGGCACGTCGGCGACAAAAGCTTTTTCCCCGACACCAAAAACGACCCCGAACCAAACGGGCAAGACTACGCCGAAGCCTTCGTTGCCCAACACTATCTGGGCAAAAGCAAACCCGACATCATCATCAGCAACTTTCCCGTTCCCGATGCGTTGAAAGAGGCTTTGGAAGGAGAACACGGCAAACAAATGCAGTTCGTTACCAAAACCATAGGCGAACGCAAAGTCTGGCTGAAAATGGCGGAACAAAACGCGCAAATGGCGATTGCCCAACGCCGCCTGCAACAAAGCAGCCAACAACACCGTATCGACGAACTCGCCAAAATCCTCGGCATGGATTCAGACGGCCTCAACCGCCTCGAATGCTTCGACATCAGCCACACCCAAGGCGAAGCCACTATTGCGTCCTGCGTCGTATACGATGAGCAAAACATCCAACCCTCGCAATACCGCCGCTACAACATCACGACCGCCAAACCCGGCGACGACTACGCCGCCATGCGCGAAGTGTTGACGCGCCGTTACGGCAAAATGCAGGAAGCCGAAGCCAACGGCGAGACCGTCAAATGGCCGGATGTCGTGTTGATTGACGGCGGCAAAGGACAAATCGGCGTAGCCGTATCGGTATGGGAAGAACTCGGGCTGCACATTCCTTTGGTCGGTATTGCCAAAGGCCCCGAACGCAAAGCCGGCATGGAAGAACTCATACTGCCTTTTACCGGCGAAACCTTCCGCCTGCCGCCCAACAGCCCGGCATTGCATTTATTGCAAACCGTGCGCGACGAATCACACCGCTTTGCCATCACCGGCCACCGCAAAAGACGCGACAAAGCACGCGTTACCTCGTCCCTCGGCGACATTCCTGGCGTAGGCAGCAAACGCCGCCAAGCCCTGCTCACCCGATTCGGCGGCCTGCGCGGCGTGATTGCCGCCGGAAAAGAAGATTTGGAACAAGTGGAAGGCATCAGCAAGGCATTGGCAGAAACCATTTACAATCATCTGCATTAGTGTGCCGCCCAAGCAAAAACCATCTGTAAAAAAATATGATACAGCAGGCCGGCGTGCCGATATAAACCTAACTTCATAACGAATAACGATGATTCGACAAAACGGAAAACGATCTGATATGAACAATCCCGACTTACCCTATCGGCAGGCCTTAGACTGCCTTTCTCAAAAACAATATAACTTTACCGAAGTCCGCCGACTGCTGACAGAAGCGGCCTCTGCAGGCCATCCCGCCGCCGCATTCGAGTTGGCAAAACACCTGATGGACGCGGATAGCCCGCACCAAGACCGCGAACAAGGTATGGACATGCTCCGCATCGCCGCCGAACAGGGGCATCCCTACGCGCGTTATAATTTGGCATATATCCAAGAATTGGAAGGTGCACCCCCGGAAACCCTGATACCGCTTTACAAGCCTCTGGCAGAAGCAGGTCTGCCCGAAGCGCAAGTCCGCCTGATGTACCTGCTGTATGCGTCCCGACATTTTGAAGAAGCCCTGAAATGGGCAAAAACGACCGCAAAAAACAACAACCCCCACGGACAATATCTGCTTGCCCAATACTGCCAGTACGGTACGCCACCGGATTTTGAAACGGCACACCTTCTCTACCGCGAGGCTGCAGCACAAGGCTTGGCGGCGGCACAATGGCAGCTCGGCCTCCAATACCGTTTCGGACAAGGTGCACCAACCGACACGACCCAAGCCATCAATCATTTGCGCGCCGCCGCACAACAAGGATACATTCCCGCCTACACCCCACTTGCTGAGCTCATCCTACCTACGGCTCCCGATGAAGCCGTTCACTGGTTTCAACAGGCCGCACAGGAAAATGACCATAAAGCGCATGCCGCACTTGCCGACATCTACCTACAAGGCAAACATCTGGAAAGAAACCACAAACTTGCCCTACGTCATGCCGAAGCAGCCGCAGCCGAACGCCATCCCGAAGGTTTGCGGATACTGGGCGACATCTACCGCTACGGGCTGGGCATGGCTTCCGATAAAGAAAAAGCCCTACATTATTATCGGCAGGCAGCCGAAGCAGGCAGCCTTTCCGCCTATCAGAAACTCATATCCGACAGCGCGTTAAACCATCCCGACCAATACGGCGGCATCAAAGATTCCGCCATCAGGCGGCAAAGGGCAGAACAGCTTTATCAAAAAGCCCAAGCCCTGCATTACGGATTACAATGTGCGCCCGAATACGCAGCCGCGCTCAAACTCTACACAGAAGCTGCAGAACTCGGACACAGCAAAGCCCAAACCAATCTGGGCAGTATGTACTACTTCGGACAGGGCATAGCCGCCGACTACGGCAAAGCCCGAAAATGGTTTGAACAAGCCGCCGCGCAAAAAGACAGTATGGCGTTCTACAACCTTGCCTGCATCCATTACAGCGGACACGGTGTCGGTCCGGACAAAGGAAAAGCCTGCCGCTACCTGCAAGAAGCCATAAACAACGGATACGGGCAAAAAAGCTTTCTGCAAGAACTGTTGCAACAGTGGCAAAATGCCGTCTGAACACCGTTACACCTACCCTGCCAAAACGAAACAGGTATAATCGCCCCTTTCCTTTCCCGCCGTCCGAACAGGCCTTTCACATTCAGACGGCATCCTGATTGCACAAGCGCACGAAAGCATTATGACAGACACCGCCGAAAACCAAACACAAAACAACTGGCAAGCCGAACATCCCCGCAGCATCCGCAGTTTCGTCCTCCGCCAAAGCCACATGACCGCCGCGCAGCAACGCGCCATCGATACCTTATGGGACAGCTTCGGCATCGGCTACCAAGCAACACCGGCCGATCTTGATGCCAATTTCGGAAGCAACCGACCCAAAATCCTCGAAATAGGCTTCGGTATGGGGACGGCAACCGCAGAAATCGCCCGCAGGCTGCCCGAAACCGACTTTCTCGCCATCGACGTACACGGCCCCGGCGTAGGCAACCTGCTCAAACTCATCAACGAAAACCATTTGGAAAATATCCGCGTGATGCGGCACGATGCCGTAGAAGTTGTCGAAAATATGCTGCAAGACGGCTCGCTCGACGGCATCCACATATTCTTCCCCGACCCGTGGCACAAAAAACGCCACCACAAACGCCGTCTGATACAAGCCCCCTTCATCGCCAAACTACTGCCCAAACTCAAAACCGGCGGCTATATCCACCTGGCGACAGACTGGGAAGAATATGCACAGCAGATGCTTGAAGTCCTCAGCGGCTTCGACAGCCTGCAAAATACGGCGGCAGACTACGCCCCCACACCGGACTACCGCCCCGAAACCAAATTCGAAGCGCGCGGCAAACGCCTCGGACACGGCGTTTGGGACTTGGTATTCAAACGGATCGGATAACAAACCGCCGTTTGAAAATGCCGTCTGAAGCACATTTGCTTACAGACGGCATTTTTTCAAAATATAGCCGTCATCACCTGCGTAAATGCCGCTTTGTTCGGGAACAGTAGTATTTCATTATTGTTACTTAATTACTGCTCTTTGTGTTTCTGCTCTCTTTTGCCTACGACGTATTTCAGATAAACGTATTAATCCTTTATCATTCATACATTGTTCTACTAATACTGAACCACCATTTTTCATATATTTGTCAGAACATTCTTTCCACGCAGCATCTGCTTTGGCTTGACTAACATGGCTGCCTCTTGCCCAGTCATCATGAGGAATGCCGCCACTCATTCCATATTCAAGCCCATAGCATCCAGATAGTATGCAGCTAGTAAACAATGTAATAGTGATTACTTTCATTTTTTTACTCCTTGTTCTTTATATTTATCAGAAATATTTGGAATACCTGTTACTTCGCTAATTCCTTTATAAATACCATCATAATGTGGAATTATTCAACCATTTATCATATACTGCTCCTAAAATTTCTGTAAAACCACTCCAACCAAGTACTTCTGGCTCATGCAAAGCAGCGAGTGATATTTCGATACAAGTTTTAAAACAATGGTTTGAACGGCAAAACACCTGCGTACCGCACGCATCCTTGTAGGTTTTATGCACATCGGTTTTAAAGTTTGTGCCACTCGCAGATAGTGGCACGCGTTTGGCGGAGATGCGGGCTACCGCTTGCTAATTATTCATCGTTACCAAAAGAAGACTTAGGTATACATTCAGGCATAGTTAACAAAACAACTAAACTTCTATTTACTGGAAAATAAAATGACTTATTTAAAAATAATAATAACTAGTATAGTTTTATACATTTTATTATTACAAATTAATCTCAAAATGTTAGAAAAAAGAATTGATTTCTTAGTAGAAAATATAGATAAATATTACCAGCAATATGGGTCTTACCCAAATAATTTTGATTTTATATCAACTAAAACTGATTTTACCACTGAATCATATTGTGATTTTTGGGATAAAAATATTGCAGGATATGGTAATTGTTACTTCGTAAAGAATGATAAAGACTATACTATTTTAGTCATGGGTTTCTCATCGAAAATACTATTTTCATCTCACAATAAAATAAAAGAATTCAATTCAAATAAATATGATTAAATTCAACAAGCAAGCCGTAACACGCATGAAATCTTTAGTTTTCCGTATGTCGGATGCTTGAATCCGACATTACTTTAATCGTATTCAATAGAAAAGTCCGCATTGCCGCCACCCCAATGATGCGGATAAATACCCTATTTGACATAACGGTGAAACGTAGAAAACCGCCAATCGGAAATTTGTCCTACATAGCCATGTTTGACCGGATTGAAATGCAGATAATCAAAATGGCAGGCAAAATCGGCCTCATCGCGGATAGTATGTTCCCCAAAGCGTTTTGCCAAAGCCTGAGATTGCCGCCGATTAAATATTGGTAAAAAAGGAAAGCCCACAAGTTTAAAATTTAAATTCCCAGCTAAAGAGGTTTTACTATGAATAAAGAAACAGCAGAAGAAATACAATGCGGATTTGAATATTTGGCCTTTGATGATCTTACTCCGATATCTTTTGCACCACTAGAGCGCGAACCGCAAACATGGCAATGGCAATTTGCAGTTGAATTTATATATCGACTATTAGTATGTGAATTGGCTATTTTATGGCCTTTTACATTTGATAAAAAACAAGAGATATTCCTGTTTTGCCAGGAATTTGCAAAACAAAATCCTTTTGGTACGGAAAATAATGAATTATGGTATTCTGGGGAAATTACATTAACAAAAAAAGGTTTGGATTTAGTTAAATTTTATATTCCCGAACTATTCGAATGCGAAGATTTGCCATTTGAGCTTAATCATTCGTTCATTCTAGCTCTAGAATCTATTTTCCTAGATTATGAAGTTCCATGGGAGGAAAATAATCCATTAATACCTATAAGAATATTAGATAATAAATAAATTACGTAGGTAGGCTCAAAATTTCTTCAGAGACAATTAAGAAGCAAGCTATAGCCCATATGAAATCTAAACTCAACAAGTAAGCCGTAGCCAGCATGAAATCTTTAGTTTTCCGTAGGTCAGATTCTCGAATCCGACATTTTGGGCATTGCTGCAATGGATTGCAACGACGGGAATATTAAAGGTTTTGCTGGATACAAGTATCCGACCCACGCTTGCTAGGATTGTTTAGGGAGCAATTTAATACCGGCTACTTCCAATCTTTCCTCCGGTCGCCCTACCATAAAATCCCAACCATCTGGCATTTTACTCTTCAATCCTGCTCCCGATTTAGCATCTAAGTATCCAGCCTCTTCCAGAGTAATACGTGCTACTTTCCAATTTTTCTGAAGTGCTGTAGCTAATTCTTCATCAGAATAATCTTTTTGTTTAATCAATTTATCTAACTCATCAATCATATAAGAGCAGGGAACTACATGCTCGAGACGACATCGATCTGTAGTAGCTGCTGCTTTTTCTGACTCCCCCAAAAACACAAAAGAATCTTCTTTGTGCAACATATGTTCAAAAATTCTTGAATTGTACCCAAGACGAATTTGATTGGTTTCATTTTGAAATTCAATTAAGTTTCTGAAATGTTTAATTAATAACAAACAAGTTTGAAAGACAACTTCTTGAGTCCGTTTTTCTAGATTTTCCATTACATAATCCTTTCTAAAATTTCAAATATTAAAATCATCACTCCGCCCCAAACAACATGCTTTCCTTAATATTCCGTATCCTATCCCTCAACACTGCAGCCTCTTCAAACTGCAAATCCCTAGCCGCCTGCTGCATGGCTTTTTCCAGTTTGGCGATTTCTTTAATCGCGTCTTCTTCGTTGTGGATTTCGCCGACTTTAACCTTGTTTTTGCCTTGTCTACGACCTTTGCCGCTGTCTTCTTCGTGGTACACGCCGTCGATGATGTCTTTGACCTGTTTTTTAATCTGCTGCGGCACGATGCCGTGTTCTTCGTTGAATTTCATCTGTTTTTCGCGGCGGCGTTCGGTTTCGTCGATGGCGGCTTTCATGGAGTCGGTGATTTTGTCGGCGTACAGGATGGCGACGCCGTTCACGTTGCGTGCGGCGCGGCCTATGGTTTGAATCAGGCTGCGGTGGGAGCGTAGGAAGCCTTCTTTGTCGGCATCAAGGATGGCGACGAGGGAGACTTCGGGGATGTCCAAGCCTTCGCGCAAGAGGTTGATGCCGACGAGTACGTCAAACAGGCCGAGCCGTAAATCTCTAATGATTTCAACGCGCTCGACGGTGTCGATGTCGCTGTGCAGGTATCGCACTTTGATGCCGAGTTCGCTGTAATAGTCGGTAAGTTGCTCCGCCATGCGTTTGGTAAGGGTGGTAACGAGTACGCGTTCGCCTTTTTGAATGCGGTCGTTGATTTCGCTCATTAAGTCGTCGACTTGGGTGGCGACGGGGCGGATGATGATTTGGGGGTCGACTAGCCCTGTGGGGCGGACGACTTGTTCGACCACTTGTCCGGCGTGTTCTTCTTCGTATTTGGCGGGAGTGGCGGAAACGAAGACAGTTTGCGGCATGACTTTTTCAAATTCGTGGAATTTGAGCGGGCGGTTGTCGCGGGCGGAAGGGAGGCGGAAGCCGTAATCGACGAGGTTTTGTTTGCGCGATGCGTCGCCTTTGTACATGCCGCCGATTTGGGTGACGGTAACGTGGCTTTCGTCGATAAACATGATGGCGTTGTCGGGCAGGTAGTCCATCAGTGTGGGCGGCGGTTCGCCTTCTTTTTTGCCGGAGAAATGGCGGGAGTAGTTTTCGATGCCTTTGCAGAAGCCCATTTCGTAGAGCATTTCGAGGTCGAATCGGGTGCGCTGTTCGATGCGTTGTTGCTCAACAGGGCGTTGTTCGCGGGTGAAAAACTCGATGCGTTCGCGCAATTCTTCTTTGATGGATTCGCAGGCACGCAAGACGGTGTCGCGCGGGGTAACGTAGTGGCTGGACGGGAAGACGGTATAGCGGCCGACGCGTTGGTGCAGGCTGCCTGAAAGCGGGTCGAACATATCGAGGCGGTCGATTTCGTCGTCAAACAGGCTGATACGCAAGGCGTTTTCGGAGTTTTCGGCGGGGTACACGTCAATCACGTCGCCTCGCACGCGGAAGCTGCCGCGTTTGAAATCCAAATCGCCGCGTTCGTACTGCATGGAAACGAGCGTGGCGATGATGTCGCGCTGCTCGATGGTGTCGCCTTCTTTGACGGACAATACCATTTGTTGATATTCGGTCGGGTCGCCGATACCGTAAATGGCGGACACGGTGGCGACGATAATCACGTCGTCGCGCGTCATCAGGTTTTTGGTGGCAGAAAGGCGCATCTGCTCGATGTGTTCGTTGATCGCGCTGTCTTTTTCGATGAACAGGTCGCGGCTGGGCACATAGGCTTCGGGCTGGTAATAATCGTAGTAGGAGACGAAATATTCCACTGCGTTTTCGGGGAAAAACTCGCGCATTTCGGCGTAGAGCTGGGCAGCAAGGGTTTTGTTGTGCGCCATAATGATGGCGGGTCGGCCGCTTTGGGCGATGACGTTCGCCATCGTGTAGGTTTTACCCGAACCGGTTACGCCGAGCAGGGTTTGATAGGCAAGGCCGTCTGAAAGCCCTTCGAGCAGGCCGGCAATGGCGGTGGGCTGGTCGCCTGCAGGCGGGAAGGGTTGGTGGAGTTTGAAGGGGGAATCGGGGTATCGGATGACTTCCATAATCTTGCCTGTGATGCGTTTGCGGACAAAGCGTGTAGTAGGGATGGGTCGGATCGGAAACGTCTTTCAGACGGCATGGAATAAAAGACATTCCCGACCGTATGCCGTCTGAACTCAACCGCAATCCCAAGTGAATGCCGTTTTGGAAAAATCGCATTTTTCCAAATCTTCGGGAGCGATAAAGAAATTGCCGACCCCCATATCGCCCCACATGATGTCTATTCCTTCGTTCTCATCATATTGACTTTCCAATTGGAACAGCAGTTCATAGCCTTCCAAACTGCCGTCGCGCGGATCGTATTGGGCAAAGCAGGGATAACCGCCAATACAGTGTCCCGCCTGATTGGAGGCTTCCCGATAGTTCTCGTAAAGCCGCCAATCGTTGTTACCCGTATCCGTAACCCTTTCGAGAATCAGCTTGCGCATTTCCGGAAAAGTCCGATCGAAACGGTAATCGTCGAAAGACAGATATTGCGTCTCCGGTTCGGAAAAAACCATGCGGAATTCTTCCTCTGCATCAAACGGCAGACCGACTCCGAAATCCCCGAAATCGGAATATGCCGGAACATCCGAACGCAAACCTTCCTGCCGCACTTCGCGATGGTACAAAACACGGAATCCCTTTTGGGCGCGCAAGTCGTCGAAATCCATGCCCGACAAATCGTCGTAACCGTCGACAAAGAACTGGACGATGCCTTCGGTCGGATAGCCCGGCAGATGCGGCATTTGGGCAAAGTTGATTTGTGCCAGCAGGGAAAGCGGTTGTCCTTGGTCGTTTTGGGGATATTCCATACCCTCCGGCAGATAAGGTCTGCCACCGACCTTGCTGTCCCACAGTTCTACTGTCTCTTTCTTCAAAGAAAAACGCACGACGGGTTTTGCCGTGGCTGCAATTTTCTCTGCAAACGGTTCAAATTCCGGTAAAAAATCGCTCATAATCTGTCCTTTCAAACATAATATGCCGTCTGAAACCCTTTCAGACGGCATCGTCAAAACCTACTTCTTATCTTTTTTGTCTTTCTTATCCTTATTTGAAACCGGCTTTTTCGCCGCCAGCCCCAAAGACTTCTGCCACTGTTCGGGCGATTTGACCAAATCCAAAGCCTTACGCAACTGATCGTCTTTGGCAGGGTTGGGAATCCGCCTTGAAGACAAATCCTCGTCCTTTTTCTTTTTGCCTTTTTCTTTTGCAGCGGGTTTATCCGCATTTTCTTCAACCGGCACGGCAAGGGTTTCGCTGTTCACATCCTCGCCGCCCAAAGGATTCCCGATGTGTCCGACCAAATCCGCCTCGCGGCTTTCAAAAGTGCGTTCCTTATCTTTTACCTCGACATCCGGAACAATCCCCTGCGCCTGAATAGAACGGTCGTTCGGCGTGTAATACAGGGCGGTCGTCAACTTGACCGCACTGCCGTTGGACAAGGGAATCAAAGTCTGAACCGAACCTTTGCCGAAGCTCTGCGTACCGACAATCACCGCGCGTTTGTGGTCCTGCAATGCACCTGCGACAATCTCCGACGCGGAAGCCGAACCCGAATTGACCAATACCGTCATCGGAACGGTTTTCAACTCGGCAGGAATACCCGCCAAAGGATCGCCGCCCATACCGTACATATAATCTTCGGGAACGGCTTTCAGTACCATGCCGTCTTTGCCGTCGCGCCCCTTTGTGCTGACGACGACCGCTTCAGACGGCAGAAACGCCGCCGACACGCCGACCGCGCCGGTCAAAAGCCCGCCGGGGTCGTCGCGCAAATCCAACACCAGCCCCTTGAGCGGTTTTCCTTTGTTTTCCCTTACCAGCTCTTTTGCGGCAGTATTGACACTTTCAACCGTCTTCTCTTGGAACTGCGACACGCGGATATAGCCGTAATCCGGCTCGAGCAAATAATGGCGGACGCTTTTCACTTTAATGATGGCGCGCGTCAGGTTGACGACTATCGGCTTGTCGGCATTTTTACGCGACAGCGTCAAAGTAATCTTCGTACCCGGCTTGCCCCGCATTTTCTTCACCGCTTCGCTGACCGTCATGCCGCGTGTCGAAACATTATCGATTTTCACAATGAAATCGCCGCTTTTCACCCCCGCCCGTTCCGCAGGCGTGTCCTCAATCGGCGAAACCACTTTGACAAAACCGTCTTCCTGCCCGATTTCCATCCCCAAGCCGCCAAATTCGCCGCTGGTCGATTCCTTCATTTCCGCATAACCTTTTTTATCCATATATTCGGAATGCGGATCCAAACCGGCCACCATACCCTTCATCGCACCTTCAAACAAATCGGCATCGGGTTTGTCCTGATAATAGTTTGCCTTAATCTGACCATAAACCTCCGCCATCGTACGGATGGATTGCACCGGCAGGACTTCGTTATCCCGCCTGTCCTTCTCGGCGGCAAAACCCTGCACCGCCAGACTGACGACCACGCCGCTGATTGCACCCAAAGTATAAAGTGCGATTTTCTTAAAAACAGGTTTCGACATTCTTCTTTAACTTTCTCTCTTGATTTCCAAAAACCGGAAAACACAGGTACGGCAAACGGCAGACTTCACGGAACAGCGCACCATATCGGCACGATTCGCATAAAGCCTACCGTTTCGGCAATCCGATCAACGTATCCAACTCGAAGGGTTCAATACCTGACCTTGATAACGTATTTGCAGGTAAAGCCCCTCTTCCCCGTCCGGCAGCGACCCGCTCGTACCGATTTTGCTTCCCGCCGCGACCGCATAACCCTTGCCGACAGAAATTTCGCTCAAACCGGCATAAATGCTGATGTAGTTCTCGCCGTGATCGACTACGACCACTTTGCCGTAGCCGTCCAACTCATCCGTATAGCTTACTGTTCCTGCCGCAATGCTTTCAACCGTTGCCGGTGCAGTGGAATAAAACACGCCTTTCCAAACATCGCCGCCGCTCCGGTTCTGCCCGAAAAGTCCGGTCGGCACACCGTCAACCGGTTTTTTCAAACGTCCCTGCATGCGGCTGAAACCGTCGGCACTGCCGATACCCATAACCGAAGGCGCTTGGATGTTCCTGTCTTCGGCAGTCAGATTGGACATTGCCGCACGTCGTGCTTCAGCTTTCTGCTGTACCGCTTCTTTTTCTTTTCTGGCCTTTTCAGCAGCCGCCAGTCTGGCTTCCGCCAGTTTTCTTTTTGCTTCCGCATCCTGAATGCGGTGTTCGGCCTTTTTCTTCTCCAAATTGCTCAAGAGCTTGTTCAGCTGCTGCTCGTTTTCTTTCTGTTCCAGCAGTTTTCGGGCATCTTTGGCGATTTTGGCATTCTGTCTGCGGCTTTCCGTCTGTTCCGCCGCATCGGTTACACCCTGTTTTTTCAGCAGGGATTGCACGTTTGCCTGAATCTTTTTCAAATACGCCAACTCGTTGTTGATTTTCTGCTCTTGAATTGCCAAAGCCTTCTGCTGCTTTTCCAAATCTTTGACGACTTCCTGATTGGAGGCGTTCACATAGCGCGTATAGCGCAAAAAGCGGTTTTTCTGGCCCGGTTCGGCATTTTTCAGGAACAGGGCAACCGCATTCGGCTGGCTGTTTTTATAGTTTCCCGATACGAAACGGGAAATCTGCGCTTTCGTACCGGCGACTTCCGTTTTCAAACGGTTCAGCTCGGCATTGAGGTTTTGAAACTTGTCCCAAGCCTCGCGCTGTTTGCGGTTGACGGAAGCAAGGTTGCCGCGCGCCTGACGGATACGCTCTTGACGGATACGCTCTTCCTGAAGCTGTTTGAGGGAATTGCTGACATGAAGCAGCATTCCTTCGCTTTGTTTGAGCAGGGCTTTTTTGTTTTCGACATCGTTGGTCGCAGCGGCAACGGCAGCTTTCAATTCGTCGGAATCGGTTTTGGCATTTTTCTCTTCCGTGTGTTTTTTGTCCTGTTTCACTGCTTTTCCGTCCTTGTCGGTACGGTCTTTTTTATTTGCAGAAACAGTGTCTTTGTCCGACTTGCCGCCCTTACGTGGATTGTCCTGTCCTTTTGTCTCTTTTTTACCTTGTTTGTTTTCAGGCTGTGTTTTTGCGTTTTTTTCTTTGGATTCGGACACAGGCTTGCCATATGCCTTTTTGTGTTCCGCCTTCGATTCCTTATTCTCTTCGCGTCCTTTGCGCGCAGACTGCCCGGATGTTGCCTCATTCTCTGCTTCTTTGCGGTTTTTGGCGGTTTTTTTGGACTCTTTGCCCTCTTTTGCCGCCTCTTTGCCGCCTGTTTTTTTATCTTTCACTGTGGCATTTTTGCCTTTTTCTTTTTTGCCTTCCGCCGCTTCTGGCTGTTCTTTTTTGTTCTTCGCCTGTTTTTTCACTTCGGCGGAACGGTTGTGTGCCGCGTCGTGGGCGGCAATGGCGGGCGTGGAAAAAACGAGCATCAGGGCAAGCAGAAGGGGTTTATAGCGCATGGTTCGACCTTCGGAAAAAGTTGGATAATACTGAAGGCTGCACGAAAGCAGCCGGACGTTTGGATTATACTGTCAGTTATGCCGTCTGAAAATGCCGTTTGCCCAATCTTGCACCTTCTTTGCGCGGATACTTGCAATCGGCTCAAACAGCCTTATATTGTGCGGCATATTTTCAATGCTGCAATAGATATTGTGTTCCGACACACAGGGTAGCACATTAAGCCGCATACCGTATGTTGCCCGATTTGGGAGCGTGCGACCCTCCAAACAAAGCAAGCCCTGCCGCCTTCACGGAAAACAAGGATTTAACCGATAAGGAAATTTTGATAAACAGACTGCTACTGCTGTCTGCCGCCGTCCTGCTGACTGCCTGCGGCAGCGGCGAAACCGATAAAATCGGACGAGCAAGCACCGTTTTCAATATGCTGGGAAAAAACGACCGTATCGAGATGGAAGGATTCGACGATCCCGACGTTCAGGGCATTACCTGTTATATTTCATATGCAAAAAAGACGGCTTGAAGGAAACGGTCAATTTGGAACAAGTAAATTTTGGCAAAATATCTATAAAGGAAATTTTAAAGTACACCCATAATGGAAAAAATATTTTATCAAATTAGCGACCCCACACAAAATGTTCCCGAAGGAGATGACATTTGGATAGATCAATTGAAACAAGAGAATATAATGTGCGATTGTGGAAATATCATTAAACATACAGCAATTGATGTCTTTCTAAATGAAAAAATAAAAAAAAGTTTTGCTCCAATTACCTACGCAAGAGGTACATTTATTGGAATGTTACATAAAGATATTGTTTCATTACTGGGCATTCAAAATATTGAGAATGTATATTTTGTAGGAAAGGTTTATGATGTAAACAAAACTGTATCCAAAGAATACATTTCAGTTGTTCCAAAATTTAGAATTTATATAAGGGGAGGGAAAGAATCAACTTGTAGTATATGTGAAAAGTGCGGAGTCGTTTTATATTTTCCTTTGCCATTAAATAGTTGGTATATTGTGGATAAATCTATCCCAAATCTCACTTTCTTTCCAAGCGCTTTAACAGGTATTATTGTGAATGACGAAATTTTAAAACAAATAAAAAAATCAGGAATTAAAAGAATTGGATATGAAAAATTGCCAGTATTAAAAGAAGCAATTGATGGTCACAATAGTTGTTTTGGGGCTTTGCCACCGGAATAATGACCTTTTCGGCAAAATCAAGAGTACTCGCAATGTCTTAGTTCCCTCAATATCACTCGCATCATCAAAAGCTGCTAAAAAATCTGCATCCCAAAGTTCTCTAATCCGATTTTGAATGTATTGAGAAACCCATGCCCCCAAATTTCGAGTATTATCTTTCAACTGTGCTACTCCTGCACCGGCTGTTAACTCCCATTCTGTAAACCCAACCGCTTTTCCGATAAAACCATAGTGTATATTTAGACCACAAATCATAGAAAAACAAGAAATGTTGATTCTTATCACAAGACCAATGTTTATACCCTTGAAGTCTTTGTATTGCCTTCTTGTGATCCCAAGGACATCCTGCCACGTATTACCTTAAAATCCCGCTGATTCGGCTATAATACGCCCCTTCGCAACCGCCCCGGCGGCAGAAATGCCGTCTGAAACCAAATCTGAGGATATTCATGAAAAAACCCCAACGCGGCTACGCCCGCCAAGACCGTGTCAAAGAACAAATTATGCGCGAGCTTGCCGAACTCGTCCGTACCGGACTGAAAGACCCCCGCGCCGGCTTCATCACCATTAACGAAGTCGAAGTCACCCGAGATTACAGCCATGCCACCGTGTTCTATACGGTTTTAAACCAAGACGCGCGCGAAATTACGGAAGAAGTGCTGGAACACGCACGCGGACACCTCCGCAGCGAATTGGCCAAACGCATCAAGCTGTTCAAAATCCCCGAGCTGCATTTCAAATACGACGAATCCTTGGAACACGGTTTGAACCTGTCCGCCCTTATCGATCAAGTAGCGGCGGAAAAACCGGTTGAAGACTGATACTGCTAAAATGAACAATCTGATTCCCGAACATTTAGCCGCCTATGCACATAGTGATAGCCTGCAAATTGAAGGCAGGCATCGTTGCTTTTCATTATCCTGCCAAGGTAGAGATACTTTCCACATCCGTTACTATGGAGAGCCTTTTGACGGATTGATTACCGATACTGATAAGGCTCCGGTAAAAATTGTGGCGGTAGAAGCTGTAAGCGGCGATGAAATCGTATTGTTTGATGGCGCGGAACATGGCTATAACGCTATGTTTTGCGACAAATATAGCCCAAATCAAAAGCAAAACAGAACGTTAACTGATTTGGATGAGTATGCTTACCGGGTTCTGATCCATCTTTATTACAATATAGACTACGAAGATGAATATGAAGATTTCGTCAATTCTGAAGGACAAGTCCCCTTAATTGATGGCCGAATCATTAGTTTTGACTCATTAAAACGAAATGGCTTTGATGCAATCGGCGTTGATCTAATTGATGAAAAACACTCTGTTCGTGAATTATTGAATGAAGAATTAAGCTGACACGCAGGCCGTCCGAACCCTTTCAGACGGTCTGAACATTAATATTCCCTAATTAATATGAGCAATAAACCCACCAAACGCCCGGTCAACGGCGTTCTTCTTCTCGACAAACCCGAAGGCCTTTCCAGCAACACCGCCCTACAAAAAGCGCGGCGTTTGTTCCGTGCCGAAAAAGCCGGACACACCGGCGTGCTCGACCCTTTGGCAACCGGACTTTTGCCCGTTTGCTTCGGCGAAGCGACCAAGTTCGCCCAATATCTGATTGATGCCGATAAAGCCTACACCGCCACGCTGAAACTCGGCGAAGCCAGCAGCACGGGTGATGCCGAAGGCGAAATCGTTGCCACCGCCCGCGCCGATATTTCCTTAGCCGAATTTCAGACGGCCTGCCAAGCACTGACAGGCAACATCCGCCAAGTGCCACCAATGTTTTCCGCGCTCAAACACGAAGGTAAACCGCTGTACGAATACGCGCGCAAAGGCATCGTCATCGAACGCAAGCCGCGCGACATTACCGTTTACGCCATCGATATTACCGAGTTTGACGCGCCCAAAGCCGTCATCGACGTACGTTGCAGCAAAGGCACCTACATCCGCACTTTGAGCGAAGACATCGCCAAACACATCGGCACGTTCGCCCACCTGACCGCCCTGCGCCGCACCGAAACCGCCGGTTTTACCATCGCCCAAAGCCACACGCTTGAGGCCTTGGCAAATTTGAACGAAACAGAACGCGACAGCTTGCTGCTGCCCTGCGACGTATTGGTTGCCCATTTTCCCCAAACCGTTTTAAACGATTATGCCGTCCATATGCTCCGCTGCGGACAACGTCCGCGTTTCGAGGAAGACCTACCTTCCGATACGCCGGTACGCGTTTACACGGAAAACGGCCGCTTTGTCGGTCTGGCGGAATATCAAAAGGAAATATGCCGTCTGAAAGCCTTGCGCCTGATGAACACGGCGGTATCCGCCGCCTGAACGGGAATGAAAAATATGATGCCGTCCGAACCCTGTGTTCAGACGGCATCGTATTTTTCAGTATCTAAACCGTTTCCCTACCCCAATCTTTACCCCTTAAAATCGAGGCATCGACATCTTGAATATCGCGGTGTCCCGTAAACGCCATAGATATATCCATTTCTTTATACAGGATTTCCAGCGCACGGGTTACGCCTTCTTCACCATACGCACCCAAACCATACAGAAACGCCCGGCCTATCATCGTACCTTTCGCGCCCAAAGCCCATGCTTTGAGGATGTCCTGACCGTTGCGGATGCCGCTGTCCATCCAAACTTCGATGTCGCTGCCGACTGCGCTGACGATGTCGGGCAAGGCTTTGATGGCAGACACGGTATCGTCGAGCTGGCGGCCGCCGTGGTTGGAAACAACCAATGCGTCCGCGCCGCTTTTCGCTGCTTTTTCCGCGTCTTCGGGTTCCATAATGCCTTTGATAATCAGCTTGCCGCCCCACAAATCTTTAATGCGGGCGACGTCGTCCCAGCTCAGGCGCGGGTCGAATTGTTCGGATGTCCAAGAAGACAGCGAGGACAAATCGCCGACGTTTTTGGCGTGTCCGACGATATTGCGGAACGTGCGGCGTTCCGTGTTCAGCATTTTCATGCACCATTCGGGCTTGGTCGCCAGATTGATTAAATTGGCGATGGTCGGTTTCGGCGGCGCGGACAGGCCGTTTTTGATGTCTTTGTGGCGCTGACCCAAAACCTGCAAATCGGCGGTCAAAACCAACGCCGAACATTTGGCATCTTTCGCGCGCTTAATCAGGTTTTCCATAAACTCGCGGTCGCGCATCACATAAAGCTGAAACCAAAACGGCGCGCTGGTGTTTTCGGCAACGTCTTCAATCGAACAAATGGACATGGTGGACAACGTAAACGGAATACCAAACTTCTCCGCCGCACGCGCCGCCAAAATTTCGCCGTCTGCGTGAGCCATACCGGTAAAGCCCGTCGGCGCAATCGCCACCGGCATTTTCACATCCTGCCCGATCATTTTGGTTTCGAGGCTGCGTCCCTCCATATTGACCAATACCTTTTGTCGGAAGCGGATATCTTTGAAATCCGAAGTATTTTCCCGATAAGTCGTTTCCGTCCACGAACCTGAATCGATGTAATCGTAAAACATACGCGGCATTTTGCGCTTGGCAACGCGGCGCAAGTCTTCGATGCAGGTCATTTTGCTCAAATCACGTTTCATCTTGTTTTTCCCTGTTTGACAGCCTGATGGAATATGCCGTCTGAAACTGCTTGAGCCTTCAAACGGCATTTCAGGCAATACCCAAATAAATCACTAAGATTTAGATAATCTATATCAATATCAAAAATAAATCAAATCGTTTTAAAGCCGCTTGCCGGCAAAACACCCCAACCGCCGCTCCTCAAAAAACATAATCGACTGATTCAAAAAACAAAACAAATAAAGCAAAATCAGACTATACCGCCATTTAAACAAACAATCGGCAACAGATCCCCCATACTTGACTGAAACACTCAGATATTGGACAATTCCGCCCACTATAAAAAAGCCGACACGGGCAACCACCACCATGAGACTGACCACCAAAGGGCGTTTCGCCGTTACCGCTATGCTGGATTTGGCGATGAACGCGCAAACCGGCGCCGTCAAACTCAGTGCCATCAGCGAACGCCAAAATATATCCCTCTCCTATCTCGAGCAATTGTTCGGCAAACTCCGCCGCGCCGGACTGGTTGAAAGCCTGCGCGGGCCCGGCGGCGGCTACATCCTCGCCGCCCCTCCCGCACAAATCAACATCGCCCAAATCATTTCCGCCGCCGAAGACCGGCTGGACGCGACCCAATGCGGCAGCAAAGCCAACTGCCACCACGGCGCGCCCTGCCTGACGCACGACCTTTGGGAGAATTTAAACAAAACCATCAACGACTACCTCGGCAGCGTTACCCTGCAAA
Organism: Neisseria polysaccharea; assembly: GCF_963392925.1. Lineage (NCBI taxonomy): Bacteria > Pseudomonadati > Pseudomonadota > Betaproteobacteria > Neisseriales > Neisseriaceae > Neisseria > Neisseria polysaccharea. Next base: position 184,530 of record NZ_CAUJNZ010000001.1, on the reverse strand, counting down.
GCATCATCGAACAGAAAAACAACGGCGACGGCAGCCGCGTCGTCCAATTTACACACATCCATTAAATAACACCCGAAAAAGAAAGAGCAAACCATGACCGTCAAAACCCCCGTTTACCTCGACTACGCCGCCACCACCCCCGTTGACAAACGCGTTGCCGAAAAAATGATTCCCTATCTAACCGAAACCTTCGGCAACCCCGCCTCCAACAGCCACGCATTCGGCTGGGAAGCAGAAGAGGCCGTCGAAAAAGCCCGTGCCGACATCGCCGCCCTGATTAATGCCGACCCTAAAGAAATCATCTTCACCAGCGGCGCGACCGAGTCCGACAACCTCGCCATCAAAGGCGCGGCAAACTTCTACAAAACCAAAGGCAAACACCTCATCACCGTCAAAACCGAACACAAAGCCGTTTTAGATACAATGCGCGAACTCGAACGCCAAGGTTTTGAAGTAACCTACCTCGGCGTTCAAGAAAACGGTTTGATTGATTTGGAAGAACTCAAAGCCGCCATCCGCGACGACACCATCCTGATTTCCGTAATGTGGGTAAACAACGAAATCGGCGTGGTGCAAGACATTCCCGCCATCGGCGAAATCTGCCGCAAACGCAAAATCGTCTTCCACGTCGATGCCGCCCAAGCCTGCGGCAAAGTGCCTGCCGATGTCGAAGCCGCCAAAATCGACCTGCTCTCGATGTCCGCGCACAAAGTGTACGGCCCCAAAGGCATCGGCGCGCTGTACGTCCGCCGCAAACCCCGCGTCCGCCTCGAAGCCCAAATGCACGGCGGCGGTCACGAACGTGGCTTCCGCAGCGGCACATTGCCGACCCACCAAATCGTCGGTATGGGCGAAGCCTTCCGCATCGCCAAAGAAGAACTCGAACAAGATATGGCGCACTACCGCAAACTGCGCGACATCTTCCTCAAAGGTATCGAAGGCATCGAAGAAGTCTATATCAACGGCGACCTCGAACACCGCGCTCCGAACAACCTGAACGTCAGCTTCAACTTCGTCGAAGGCGAAAGCCTGATTATGGCAGTGAAAGAACTCGCCGTATCCAGCGGCTCCGCCTGTACTTCCGCCAGTCTCGAACCAAGCTACGTTTTACGCGCACTCGGCCGCAACGACGAATTAGCGCACTCATCCCTACGCATCACCTTCGGCCGCATGACCACCGAAGAAGAAGTCCAATTCGCAGCAGAACTGATTAAATCCAAAATCGGTAAACTGCGCGAACTGTCTCCGCTGTGGGAAATGTTTAAAGAGGGTATCGATTTGAACTCGATTGAATGGGCGGCGCATTAAAGCGTACCAACATGCCGTCCGAACCTTCAGACGGCATTCCAAAAACAAAGCAATCAAGAGAAAAATATGAACGAACAAGATTTAGATTTGGACAACCTCGACAACCTGCTTGACGATTTCGACGGCGTTACCGTGGAAGGCGGCGTCGATTCGGAAAACGACGACGGCTGTGAAGGCGGCGCGTGCAAAATCTAACTCAGGCCGTCTGAAAACCGGCAAACAAACCACTTAAATCATCAAAACATTAAGGAAACCACATCATGGCATACAGCGATAAAGTAATCGACCACTACGAAAATCCCCGCAACGTCGGTACTTTCGACAAAAACGACGAATCTGTCGGCACCGGCATGGTCGGCGCACCGGCCTGCGGCGACGTGATGCGCCTGCAAATCAAAGTGAACGATGAAGGCATCATCGAAGATGCGAAATTCAAAACTTACGGCTGCGGTTCCGCCATCGCTTCGTCCAGCCTGATTACCGAGTGGGTTAAAGGCAAAAGCCTGGATGACGCGCTGGCAATCAAAAACAGCGAAATCGCCGAAGAGTTGGAATTGCCGCCGGTAAAAATCCACTGCTCCATCTTGGCTGAAGATGCGGTAAAAGCGGCCGTTGCCGACTACCGCAAACGTCAGGAAAACAGATAAAGCCCTTCAAACGGCATCGTCCCACAATGCCGTCCGAACCGCCCGCCGCTTCGGGTTCGTCTGAGGCGGTACAACAAGGAAGAAATATGATTACCCTTACCGAGAATGCCGCAAAACACATCAATGACTATCTCGCCAAACGCGGCAAAGGCTTGGGCGTACGCTTGGGTGTGAAAACCAGCGGCTGCTCGGGGATGGCGTACAACCTTGAATTTGTCGATGAAGCCGACGGCGACGACCTGATTTTTGAAGGACACGGCGCACGCATTTATATCGACCCGAAAAGCCTGGTTTATCTGGACGGCACACAAGTCGATTACACCAAAGAAGGTTTGCAGGAAGGTTTCAAATTTGAAAACCCCAATGTCAAAGACTCCTGCGGCTGCGGCGAGAGCTTCCACGTTTAAGGCATAAAAACGGCGGGACAGTATCAAAACCGTCCCGCCATTTTTTCGCTTCCTGCCTGTTGTAGCTGCCTTTGCCTTTCCTTTTCCGTTCCACCTTGTGCCGGAACAAATCGGATTTCACTAAGGCTTTTAAAGCATTGTCGCGTATTTTGCCTTTATTGTGCTGCACTTTGCCGCCCATATTCAGTCCTTTCGTTTAAGAAGCGGCAGATTATAAGGCAAAAACAGTTTTCTGCCAAAATCTTACATTTATCATTCTACTATGTCCCAATATTTCACCCTCTTCCAGATTGAACCCGCTTTCGATATCGACACCGAAAACTTGGAACAAACCTACCGCGCCTTGGCCGCCCGTTTCCATCCCGATAAATTCGCTTCAGCTTCCGCCTTTGAGCAAAAGCAGGCAGTGATGATGTCTTCCACCATCAACGATGCCTACCGCACCTTGAAAAACCCCATCGACCGCGCCGCCTACCTGCTGAAAACATCGGGCATCAATGCCGACGCGCCGGAGCATACCTCTTTCGCCCCCGAATTCCTTATGCAGCAAATGGAATGGCGCGAAACGCTGATGGAGGCACGGGCGGGCAAAGACCTTGAATCCTTGAAAAATCTCGACAACGAAATCCGCGCCGAACAAGAAAAACTGTTCTGCGGTCTGAAACAGTCGTTTGCCCGACAAGATTACGACACCGCCGCACAACAAGTCCGCCAAGGCAGGTTTCTCGACAAACTCCGCAACGAAATTTCCTCGGCATTATAATCCGCACCGTGTTTCAGACGGCATAACCGTTTCGTCCGCCATGCCGTCCGAACATAGCGGCTACCCGCCCACAACAGACAAAAGCCGTGGAGGAACATCAAAAAAATAACATTTTTGCGGGAGGCAATGCCGAACCTCCGCCTGCATCCGTTTTTTAATGACGTGCGCCAGCGTTTCGGCATTGCCCCCATTCTATCCTTTACCGGCAGAAAAGCTTTCTTCGGACGGCATGCCAAAATCGGCATCAGCTTCGGCAAAGACCGTCCCGAAAGCACACATACCTGCACATCAAACTTTTTCAATCCGCCCGTTTTTCCTCCTCGCATTCCCATCCGAAAATATACCGTCTTCACCCACCTGTTCCTCCAAATCGAAAAACGCCAATACGTCCCACCAATCACCGTCATCGGCACGATACGCCATCACAACAATTGAACGATTATGTTAATGCGCGGTCGAGTATCTTTAAGCTGGAAAATGCTAAGGATAATTTGAGTCATCGCTATGAGAAACCAGGTATTGATGACTTAGAAGATATTAGAGATGATATGGAAAAATTTTTAACGACAGGAAAATAAAATGAGACTAGATCCTTATAAAAATGATGTCGGCATGCAGGTTGTTCGAGCGAACAGACTAGGCGATATCAAATTTCTGCAAAAAACGGCAGACAGCGGCCAGTTTGATCCTTTGAAAATCACGCCGTCTGAAAAATGGAGCTATCTGCACCGCATTAATATGAATCCTCACAGTCCTTCAACGCTAGAAACCGTCCGGTTCTATCTGGACAAAGGCGTAGCAGTCAATGCCCAAGATATATACGGCATGACTCCACTACATTACGCCATGCGTGCCAGAAACGGCGATGCAGCATTAGCGTTGCTGGAGGCAGGAGCAAATCCGAATATAGCCGATGAAGACAATATGATTCCTCTAGCAATGATAGGCTATATGCCCGAACGATTAGATGTTTTGAAAGCTATGCTTGATAGTGGTGCTAATGTTCATTTTTTTAATGGAAACGAAACAGTTATAGACAGCTATCGCTCAGATTCAGAACCGGAGCTAATGCCTATCGTGGCATTAATGGAGCAATATGCGTAAGAGACAAAAAGAAGCAAGGCGAAGGCGGCTACCACATCTTCCCCTCCGTCCCGTTTTCCTATGGAAAGGATTATGCCCCGATGCCGTCTGAAATGCCGCCTGTACAAATTTGTGGAAGCCGGACGCTTCTCGCCGCATTTTGCCCGTGCCTTTCAGACGGCATATCCGGCCGCCGCACCGTTTCATGTTGAAATATGCTAAAATAAGCAACAATTTTTTGCCATACGAAACATTGAAACCATGACCGACGCAACCATCCGAAACGACCACAAATTCGCCCTCGAAACCCTGCCCGTCAGCCTTGAAGACGAGATGCGAAAAAGCTATCTCGACTACGCCATGAGCGTCATTGTCGGGCGCGCACTGCCGGACGTGCGCGACGGTCTCAAACCCGTACACCGCCGCGTGCTGTACGCCATGCACGAGCTGAAAAACAACTGGAATGCCGCCTACAAAAAATCGGCGCGCATCGTCGGCGACGTCATCGGTAAATACCACCCCCACGGCGATTCCGCGGTTTACGACACCATCGTACGCATGGCGCAGGATTTTTCGATGCGTTATGTACTGATTGACGGTCAGGGCAACTTCGGCTCGGTTGACGGCGACGGCGCAGCAGCGATGCGTTATACCGAAATCCGCATGGCGAAAATCGCCCACGAAATGCTGGCGGACATCGAAGAAGAAACCGTCAATTTCGGCCCGAACTACGACGGCAGCGAACACGAGCCGCTGGTGTTGCCGACCCGCTTCCCCGCGCTGTTGGTCAACGGCTCGTCCGGTATCGCCGTCGGTATGGCGACCAACATCCCGCCGCACAACCTCACCGACACCATCAACGCCTGTCTGCGTCTTTTGGACGAACCCGAAACCGAAATCGACGAATTGATCAACATCCTGCAAGCCCCCGATTTCCCGACTGGGGCAACCATCTACGGCTTGAGCGGGGTGCGCGAAGGCTATAAAACAGGCCGCGGTCGCGTTGTTATGCGCGGTAAGACCCATATCGAACCCATAGGCAAAAACGGCGAACGCGAAGCCATCATCATCGACGAAATCCCGTATCAGGTGAACAAAGCCAAGCTGGTGGAAAAAATCGGCGAACTGGTGCGCGAAAAAACCTTGGAAGGCGTATCCGACCTGCGCGACGAATCCGACAAATCCGGTATGCGCGTCGTTATCGAATTGAAACGCAACGAAAACGCCGAAGTCGTTTTAAACCAACTCTACAAACTCACCCAGCTTCAAGACAGCTTCGGTATCAACATGGTTGCCTTGGTGGACGGTCAGCCGCGCCTGCTGAACCTGAAACAGATTTTGGCGGAATTCCTGCGCCACCGTCGCGAAGTCGTTACCCGCCGCACCCTGTTCCGCCTGAAAAAAGCACGTCATGAAGGCCATATCGCCGAAGGTAAAGCCGTCGCCTTGTCCAATATCGACGAGATGATTCGGTTGATTAAAGAATCCGCTGACGCGCCTGAAGCCAAAGAAAAACTGCTGTCCCGCGCATGGCGCAGCGGCTTGGTGGAAGACATGTTGAGCCGTACCGACCTCGACCTGCGCATGGCGCGTCCCGAAGGTTTGCCCGCCAATCTCGGCTTACAGGAACAAGGCTATTATCTGAGCGAAATCCAAGCCGACGCCATCCTGCGCATGAGCCTGCGCAACCTGACCGGTCTCGACCAAGAAGAAATCGTCGGCGACTACAAAAACATTATGGCAAAAATCATCGACTATTTGGACATTTTGGCGAAACCGGAACGCATCACCCAAATCATCCGCGAAGAATTGGAAGAAACCAAAACCAATTTCGGCGACGAACGCCGCAGCGAAATCAACCCGTTCGGCGGCGACATTGCCGATGAAGACCTGATTCCGCAACGCGAAATGGTCGTTACCCTGACACATGGTGGCTATATCAAAATCCAGCCGACCACCGACTATCAGGCGCAGCGTCGCGGCGGACGCGGCAAACAGGCTGCCGCCACCAAAGACGAAGACTTTATCGAAACCCTGTTTGTTGCCAACACGCATGATTATTTGATGTGCTTTACCAATTTGGGCAAGTGCCACTGGATTAAGGTTTACAAGCTGCCCGAAGGCGGACGCAACAGCCGCGGCCGTCCGATAAACAACGTCATCCAGTTGGAAGAAGGCGAAAAAGTCAGCGCGATTTTGGCAGTACGCGAGTTTCCCGAAGACCAATACGTCTTCTTCGCCACCGCGCAGGGAATGGTGAAAAAAGTCCAACTTTCCGCCTTTAAAAACGTCCGCGCCCAAGGCATTAAAGCCATCGCTCTCAAAGAAGGCGACTACCTCGTCGGCGCCGCGCAAACCGGCGGTGCGGACGACATCATGCTGTTCTCCAACTTGGGCAAAGCCATCCGCTTCAACGAATACTGGGAAAAATCCGGCAACGACGAAGCGGAAGATGCCGACATCGAAACCGAGGTTTCAGACGGCATCGAAGACGAAACCGCTGACAGCGAAAACGCCCTGCCGAGCGGCAAACACGGTGTTCGCCCGTCCGGCCGCGGCAGCGGCGGTTTGCGCGGTATGCGCCTTCCCGCCGACGGCAAAATCGTCAGCCTGATTACCTTCGCTCCTGAAACCGAAGAAAGCGGTTTGCAAGTTTTAACCGCCACCGCCAACGGATACGGAAAACGCACCCCGATTGCCGATTACAGCCGCAAAAACAAAGGCGGACAAGGCAATATCGCCATCAATACCGGCGAACGAAACGGCGATTTGGTCGCTGCAACCTTGGTCGGCGAAACCGACGATTTGATGCTGATTACCAGCGGCGGCGTGCTTATCCGCACCAAAGTCGAACAAATCCGCGAAACCGGCCGCGCCGCAGCAGGCGTGAAACTGATTAACTTGGATGAAGGCGAAACCTTGGTATCGCTGGAACGTGTTGCCGAAGACGAATCCGAATCCGAACTCTCCGACGCTTCTGTAATTTCCAGTGTAACCGAACCGGAAGCCGAGAACTGAAAATCATCTCCCGATGCCGTCTGAAGATTCAGACGGCATTTATTTTTCCCTCATCCGTCATCCAGCTTCTCACAATATAGCGGATTAACAAAAATCAGGACAAGGCGACGAAGCTGCAGACAGTACGGATAGTACGGAACCGATCCACTTGGTGCTTCAGCACCTTAGAGAATCGTTCTCTTTGAGCTAAGGCGAGGCAACGCCGTACTGGTTTTTGTTAATCCACTATAAAATTTGAAAACAGCTTCCCGACTTTAACTTATCAAAAGCATATTGCATCCTTTTTAAAGGTTATAGAAAAACAATATTGTAAGGATATAATAAATTCCTAATAAAACAATATGTTAATAAAAAAGGTACAGTCAAATCCCTTAAAAGAGGCTACGGCGTACATGACATTTATGCCAACCGGCAGCCTTTAGGCAAAGGCAATATGAACGTCAACTTTGCCGTCAATAATATCGGCAACAAAAAATACCGTTCACACAGCCAACGCTTCCCCGACGGCGACGGGCGTGTACCGTTCTACGAACGCGGCAGAGAGTTTGTCTTCGGTTTGAACTACCGCTTCTAACCTGCCGTTTTAAAGCAATGCCGTCTGAAAGCCTTTCAGACGGCATTTTTTATGGAACTGCCCTGCTCAACAACACGGAATGGACGCCAGATTTCCTGCTCCAATACAGATGTTTTATCGGCTTTTTTACTTCAGAAATAGGAATGTCCAAAACCGACCGAAGGGTTCTCCGTGGAACACCAATACTGAAAGATGGTTTGAGAATATTTCGGCATAGGATTGCATATGTTTCAACACACAGGACGACACATAAAGCGTCGCCCTATGTGTCGTCCTGATTTGGAAGGGGTTACACACTCCCAAATCAAGTCTGATTCTACCGCTCTAAAGGGCGGGGTTTCAACCGAAAAGGAAATACAATGAAACACATCCAGCATCTTGCCCGAATTAGAAAGAAGCCAATAAACCAAACCTTCCCGTCCTTCAAAGCGGAACTCAGCCGTCAGGGAAATTCCGATAAAGCAGGCCGATCCTTTTGTCCCATACAAACCTATGCCGTCTGAAGACCCTTTCAGACGGCATAGGTTGAAAATGCGGCACACCCAAATAAAAAGGGCGGCAAATCGCCGCCCTTCCCTTCAGATTTTCCGCCTATCCCAAACAGCAGACAGGCGAAAAAGCCCTTACCACTGATAACCGACAGATGCGGAAGCACCGAAATGGCCGCGCGAATTGCCGGAAGCCGTGCCTTTGATAATCCAATTTCCGCCGTCGGAAATACTGGAGTAGCCGATGGCATAACCTGCTTCGCCGCGATAAGTGCCGCCGCCGATCGCCATCATACTCTTGCCGGGCAAATACGCCTGAACCAAACCTGCGGTTGCAATCGCTTGGGCGATGCCCGCACGCGCGTTGCCGTCCACATTGTCGATGCGGTTGTTCAAGTTTTGCGCCACGCCTTTAAGTTGTGCAACGTTTGTAACATCCCCCTCTTTAACGCCCGGGGCGACATTGGTAATGCGAACGGGTTTGTTGTCCTTCTTACTGCCGACATTCAATGCGTCCCCATCCACGCTCAAAGTCGGCGCATCCGCCCCCGCACCGAGCGAAACGCTGGAAAACTGCGGAGTCATCGAAGTGGCGATGCCGATATTCTTACCGTTGCGGGTAATCTCGATGTTGTTGCCGGCATCAATGTTGACGGTTTCATCCATCTTTACCTTGCTCGGCGAAACATTGCCGCTGATGACTTTGCCCGAAGAACCTTTAACTACTTTGGAATCCAAATTCCAACCGCTGTTTTGCAGCTGATCGACGTTTACGGCATCGTCCGGTTTCTGACCCCAAGCAACATTGGTAATGACCGTGCCGCCGATGCCTTTATCCAAACCGTTGTCTTTCAGGTATTTGTCTTTCGCTTCAACCCGTGCGACTTCTGCTGCGGCTTTTTGAGCAGCTTCGACAACGGCTTGAGGCTGACCTTTCAGCTCTTTGGCAATCTTGTCGGCAGCATCTTTGGCATATTGGTTCTGCTGCTTGGACAATGCGTCTTTCTGATCGGCAGTCAGCGCGGTATCGTCGGAACGTTTCGCAAGCGGCGTATAACGGTCGCCCTTGTTCTCAGGATCCATGCTGGCAGACTGGCGGACTTTCGCCGGATCGACTTTAGGCTGGGTCTTGTCGGCAGTACCGTCGGCTTTGCTGAGATACCAGTTGCCGTCTGCATCTTTAACCACTTTATTGCCGTTTTCATCGACAGCGGAAATCTGGCTTATCGGCAACTCGGCATCTACTCTGATGTAGGTGTTGGTTACGGTCTTACCATCTTTGTTGACTTTCTCAACCGTTGCCGCTTTAACGACGGTATTGTTGCCGTTGGCAAAGTGTACATTGTCGTCAGGATTCACTTTTTCCGGCTTGCCCGCATCTTGCGCGTATTTGCTGTCGCCGAATGCCGCATCCGCATCGGCTTTTTTTGCCAATCCGACGTTCCAGCCGGATTTGTTGATTGCGTTCGCCACGGTATTGCCGGTTACAAAACCCGAACCTTTGTTTTCAACGGTATCGCCTGCCGCCGGTGTAACGGTTATCAAATTGTTTGACTCGTCACGTTTCGGTTTGCCGTCTTTATCGCGTTCGTACAGCGTATCGCCGATCTTGACTGCATCGACTTTCTTACCGTCTGCTTTGGTTACGGTAACGTAGTTGGTTACTTCGCCTTCTTTGATGGAGACGGTGATTTCGCGCACACCTTTATCGGTGGTTGTGCCGGTAACTTCAATACCGTTGCCTCCTTTGAAGTCCACTTCGTTAGCGTTCTTCACGACATCGGTGTAGCCGTTGCCGTCTTTGGTCGATACCACCCAGCCCATACTTTGCAGGTCGCCTACGGTTGCGGCAGCATTTTTATTGACTGGTGCGGCATCTGTACCTGCCAAGTCGATCAGTTTTTCCGTTTTCGACTCTGCCGACGTACCGTCCGCCTTTTTATCGCCGTCCGGTTTGGTAGTTACCTTGCTTGTATTCAACACCGATGCCACGCCGACAAGTTGGGCCGGTTTGCCGTCTGAAGAGATTTTCAGTGCCGTTGCCGGTTTGTTTGCCACATCGTTATTGGATGCTTCTTTAGCTGCTTCCGTCGTCAGGCTGACCGGTTTTTTGCCGTCTTCATCTTTACCGATTTTCACGGTTGCAAACTCAACGTCGTCTTTGGTCGCATAAGTGACTTTGCCGCCCGCATCCTGTTTCACAGTCAGATTTTTACCTGCAACCATTTCAACGGTTTTACCCGGATTGATGACTTCCCCGTCGTTCTTCAGGGTATTGTCGGCAGTCAGATTGTCGGCGGCGGCAGTGGCGGAAGTCTTCAGCGTAAAGCCGGAGTTGTTAATCATATCTGCAACATTTTGGGCGGTTGCCACTTTGTTCAAACCTGCCTCATCTGCCGCTTTATTTGCCGTATCAAGTTTAGTTTGAGCCGTTTTCTTAGCCTGTTCATCTACTGCTTTCGCCAATTCATCTTGAGCATCTTTGATTGCTTTCGATAAATCCGCAGCATTAGCAACCGGACCTGCAACTTTACCCGTAGCTTTACCGTCTTTGGTTTCCGCAGTGATTACACCCGTATCCACATCCACCTTCACCCGGCTTTCCTTGCCGTCGGTTTCGATGCTGACCGTCGTTCCCTTGCCGTTTACAAAGTTCACGGTGTCATACGCCCTGACAAAATCAACCGCGTTTCCGTTGCCCTTCAGGTTCCAGCCGCTGTTTAAGATGTCGCCCACAGTGGCGGCGTTGTTCGCATTCACATTGCCGTCCGCCGTACCGATTGTCGGGGCGGATTGCGATTTGCTTGCCGGATTGCCGGCATCCGCCGTGTTGCGTGTTTCAGGGAGGTTTGATTTGACATTCGACAAAGTGGTCGGAGATGTCGTGCCGTTCGCGCCGTTGACCGAAACGATTACGTCGCCTGCCGGCACTTCGTCTCCCGTACCGTCGGCATTCGGATAAAACTTGGTTTCCGTCTTGCCGCCATTGGTTACGGTTTTCGGATAGACTTTTGTTCCGTCTTTCTTGGTATATTCCACGGGTTTGACCGAATTGTTCGTCGCAAGCTGGTGATCCACGCCCACTGTAATGGTGCGGACATTGCCCTCTGTTTTACCGGAAACGATAACGCCCGACGCACCCACGAATTTCACTTCTTCGGCATTTTTTACCTGCGCGTTGTAAGTCTCAGCGAGATTGTCTGTTTTCTTATCGGCAGAAAGCACCCAGCCCATACCGCGCAAGTCGCCCACGGTGGCGGCGGTATTGTCGCCCACTGTCGGAGTGCCTGTAGCCGGTTTGCTTAAATCAACCAAGCCTGTTTGTGGCGTATCTTTGTTGCCAACTTGAGGATAAGTCGCTAAACCGCTAGTTACGCCTGTAATACTCACCGGTTGAGCCGCACCACCTGCCGCAGCGGGTTGTTTGCTTAAGTCCAAACCGTTTGCAGTCGGCGCGATATTGACGGTGTTGCCGCCTTTTTTCAGAGTTACGCCTTCAAATTCCGGTTTTTCGACGGTGGCAAACGTGAAGTTTTTACCGTCACGTTTGACGCGCAGGTTTTTGCCTGCCGTCAGCGTCAACGCGTCGCCCGCGCCCATCTCTGCGCCATCGTCGTTGGTGGTTTTACCCTTATCGCTGACAGTGGCGGTTTGGTCGTTGTCCGCCTTCGCATACCATTTCGCGCTGTTGACGGCATTGGCGACGCTTTCCACCGTGGCGAGCTTGCTTCCGTCGCCGTCTTTGGCTTTAAGCTGCCCTTTTTTCTTGCCGTTTGCATCGGCGGTTACGGCTTCGGTTTCGCCCGTTACAGCTGTAACTTTGCCGTCGTCGCCCACTTTGATGGTCGTGCCATCGGCTTTGACATCGTATTTCACGCTGACGGTATCGGGGTTGCCGTCCTTACCTTGCGTAACTTCCACATTGGCAACCGTGCCGTTGCCGTTTTCGTAATTGACGGCATCGCCCGGGTTGATTAATTGGGTTTTGTTTGCGTCGGTTACCGCCGCGCCGTTGATTTTGGTCGCATTGGTTTTCCATCCCGACTGATTGATGGCGTTTGCCACATCGCCGGTTTTTGCCACTTTGTCCCCTGCTTTAGAGTCTGTGTCTGCCTTTCCGTTTGTGCCGACGACAACCTTGCCGTCCGCTGTCGTAATGCTGCCGGCTTCGTTTATGGCGGTAATGGTAACGACTGCGCCTTTGCCGCCTTCTTTGGCAACAACGGTAACATCCGTCGTCGCCTTATTGCCGCTGACAAAGTCCACGGTGTCGTAGGTGCGGACGAAATCGACGTTTTCGACCTTGCCGCCCGCCTGTTTCGCGCCCCGGATGTTCCAGCCGCTGTTTAACACGTCTTGAACGCTGGCGGCGCGGCGATAGGCGGTGGCATCAATGTTGCCGACGATATGGGCGGTCGTACCGCCTGCCAAGGTGTCGGTCAGGGTCGGCTTGATACCGTTCAGATAGACCGATGTCGAGCCGTCGTCGGCGTTTTTCGTGCCGGCGAGGGTCAGACCGTTTGCACCGCTTGCGATATTGACTTTCGCCCCGTCTTTGCCGATGCTCAGCGTGTTTTCCACATTGGCGGTTTCAACCGTAATGTCCTTCGCCAAAGCAAAGGTAATGTTGCCGTCGTCGCGTTTGACACGCAGGTTTTTGCCCGCTTTCAGGTTCAACGTGTCGCCCGCCTTGACTGCCGTGCCTTTATCGTTTTCGGTCGGCGTGTCCACGCTGTCGTCCGTATTTTCCACTTTGGCAATCCACGCCGCGCTGTTGATTGCATCCGCAACGTTTTTCACTGTGGCAATTTCGGAAGCGGCGCGGGTTTCCGCCTCCGCCTGTGTTTCCGTCGTGCCGTCTGCCTTGGTTTTTGGGGTAACGGTTACCTTGCCGCGATTGATGGTTTGGTCATCGCCGCCATTTGCTGCGGCAATCGCGCCTGTATTGACTTTTACGCCGTCTTTGCCGACGGTAAGCGTTTTATCGGCGGCTTTCACGGCAATACCGTCCGTCGTGGTCTTGATGCCGTCTGAAACCTTGACCTTCACGCCGTTTGCGCCGACTTCCAAAGAGTTGCCGTCGGCTTTGACGCTATATTTCACGGTCGAGGTCTGCTTGTCGGCAGACACGCTGACAGACACGTCCGTGCCGTCGCCTTGTACGAAGTTTACGGTGTCGTAGGCTTTGACAAAATCTTTTGCCGCGCCTTTTTCTTGCAAGTTCCAACCTGCATTCAATACATCGCCTACGGTTGCCGCATTGGTTTCGGTAAGTGCGGTCGGTTTTGTTGCCGAATCTGTCGGCGCGGTTGTACCGGTTTTCGCGCCGTCAAGGTTGCCGGCTACATTAGAAATCGCATTGCCGCCGTTGTTTAAGCCGTTTTCGGTCAATGAAACGGGTTGCTTGCCTGCAGTTGCCGAAGTAATGGTTATGCCTGCATTGGTAAGTTTGGTGGTCGGCGCATTTTTGCCTGTGCCTTTAAACTCTGCGCTGGTCAGGTTAATTAATTCCGGATTCAGGCTGTAAGTTACTTTACCGTTAGCTTCTTGTTTCACGGTTAAGTTTTTACCCGCGACCATTTCAACGGCTTTGCCCGACTTGATGACTTCGCTGCCTGTCGATTTGTCATCTTTCTTACCATCGGCAGCGGCGGAAGTTTTCAGCGTAAAGCCGGAATTGTTAATCATATCCGCAACATTTTTAGCCGTAGCAACGCCTCTATTATCTACAGCGTTATTTAATGCGGTTTCGGCATCTTTGACTTTATTCTCAGCCGCTTCTTTTTCCGCTTCAGTTGCAGTGTTATGCAATGCGGCCAACTCGTCTTTTGCAGTTTTTAATGCGTCTTGAAGTTTGGAATCAGTTGACGGCGCAATCACAGAACCGTCGGTACTTGAAACCAGCTTGGCAGTTTTTACATCAGGCACTTCCACATCAACGGTAATGGTGCGCACGCCGTTCTCGGTTTTACCCGATACTTTGGCGGCGTTTTTGCCGACGAATTTCACTTCGTCCGCATTTCTCACCACATCACTGTATGACTTATCTTCCGCACCCGTCGTTTTATCTGACGAAACTTTCCAGCCCATATTCGCCAAATCGCGCACAGTGGCGGCAGAGTTTAGTATGTTATTGTCTAATGCTGTTTGACCGTGAGCTGTTCCTAAATTAACCAATTTCGGTTGTTGGTCGGCATTTGTCACCATATTCAACACCGAACCTACACCTGTAATTTGCGTCGGTTTCGCATCTGCGCCCGTGCCGCTGCTGATATTCAACGCGGTCGTCGGGGCTGTCTGATTATTATCGGCAGTTGTTGCCGCTTGGGTTGTTAAGCTGACCGGTTTTTTACCGTCTTTTTCTTCGCCGACTTTGACAGATTTAAATTCAACATTATCTTTTGTCGAGAATGTGAATTTACTTCCATCTTGAGCAATCTTGATGTTTTTATCTGCTTCAAATGTAACGGTTTCGCCCGGTTTCACAAGTTGCGTTGCTTCGCCTGACACCTCTCCATTTCCAGTTTTAGCAGCAATGGCATTCCAACCCGCCTTGTTGATGGCTTCAGTAACATTTTCTACCGTCGCAATCTGTTTGCCCGCATCAGCTTTTGCTTTATTTGCAGCATCAAGTTTCTCTTGTGCTTTTTGCTGTGCAGTAGCATCTCCAGCCTTGGTCGCTTCATCCAATTCCTTGGTCGCCTCTGCAATCGCTTTATCTAGTGCAGTTGTTGCCTTACCCGTTGATTCCGTTGCAATATCGCCCGTGTTTACTTTCACGCCATCTGTACCAACGGTAATTGTGCTATCCGCTGGTTTTACAAAAATAGTATTGTTTGCCGTCTGTAAACCATTGCCAACGTTCACATCGTATTTCACGTTGACGTTGCCGTTTTCTTTGCCGTCTGCACCTTTATCTTTTTCAACAGTTACGGTTGTGCCACTACCATCCAAGAAATTCACTTGCTCGCTTGGATTGATGGTGTCAACTTCAGTTTTGTTATTTCCTGCAACTTTCCAACCGCTTGCTTTTAATTGGTTTACGTTTACAGCATCGTTGTCATCGCTACCGTTAGCTACGTTGGTGATTTTGGTCGGGCTTGTGCCATCCGCTTTAGTGACTTTTAAGTTATCACCATCGTTGGTGATTTTCGGGCCGTTGTTGCCGAATTGGACGCTGGTAAATTCAGGCGTATCGGTGGTGGCAAATTCAAAGCTGTTGGCGGTATGGCTGACCGTCAGGTTTTTGCCTGCTTTGAAGGTAACCGTGTCGCCGGCTTTGACTTTGTCGGCAGTATCGTTTGTTACACCGTTGCCTGCGGCTGCGGCCTTCCAATGCGCGCTGTTGACGGCATTTGCCACTGCATCGACTGTCGCCAGCTTGCCTTTTTCCGTATCTGCAACACGCACCTGGCCGGCTTTTTCCGTTCCGGTTTTATTGGTATCTGTCACCTCTTCTATCGAGCCTGTAACCGCCTTCACTTTGCCGTCTGTGCCGACAGTGATTGTTTTATTATCGGTATCGACATCAAATTTGACGTTCGCGCCTTTCGGGGTTTTGATTTTTTCAACCTGTTTGCCGTTTTCGGTAACGGTTTCTTTTACCGCTGGCTGATCCGTTACCGTTACCGTCGTGCCGCTGCCGTTGATAAAGTTGACCTGATCGTCCGATCCTATGCCGGAGACTTTGGTTTTGTCATCGCCGGCAACCTGCCAGCCGGATGCCACTTTGCGCGCCACGGAGTTTAACTGCGAGCCGTTGATGGCATCTGTTGAATCTTCTGCCACACGACCCGCCGCCACATTTTTCAACTGGCGTTCCGCGCCCGCGCTACCGAAAGACACCACGTCGCCGGCGGAAGTGTTGATACCGCCCGCCCATTTGAAGGTATAGGCGACATCGGGCGAATCAGAAGAGACAATCGCTCCGGCGGCGTTGTAGGAAACGTCGGTTTGGCGCGAGCCTTGCAATTCGGTTGTCGAACCGGTGCCGATTGCCACGGCATTTTGACGGTCTGCCACCGCACCCGCGCCGAGCGCGATTGAGCCGAGGCTTTTGGCACGCGCACCCGTGCCGATTGCCGTACCCAAATTCCCTTCAGACAGGGCGTGGATACCGAGGGAAATGGAGGAATGACCGTTTGTTACCTTGGAGTAATCCAAGGTAGTCGTGTCCATTGTTTTTCCAGTCAACTCATGATAAGCGGCGGCAAGCGTGCCGCTTTTTGTATCCGTACCGATAACTTTGTAATGACGCTTCACCTTTGCACCATTAATGAGTTCATCCACGATAACGTCTGTCACTTTTGTATGGTCTTCTTCGTCATACTTGACAGTTTGGCTTGCCGCCTCCGAAATATCCGAACCGCCAATCATAATAGAGGAATGCCCGACTGCCCTTGTACCGAGACCGGCCGCGATTGCCCCTTGCAAACCAATCGCTCTCGCCCCTTTACCTATCGCAATATCTGCTTCATTCAGCGATGCTGATTCAGAACCAATCGCTACCGACCTGTCTGCCGCCTCCGCTTTATATCCGGCTGCTACCGCGTCCTGACCTGCATGAGAAGAAGTACCCAAAGACAGCGCGTTTCGTTTTGCCGCATCTGCCTGCGTACCCAAGGCAATGGCATTCTCTTCCCGCGCATTTGAGTTAGAGCCTATAGCCATTGAGTGTTCTGCCTTGGCCTGTGCATGATCCCCCAAGGCTGCACTTTCTGTTCCAATAGCTTTTGCATACCAACCAATAGAAACAGCGTTTTCCCCTTCGGCAACAGATTCATTAGCAATCGCCACTGACCGGTATGCCTTAGCCTCACTATTAAAACCAATTGCTATAGCGTCACCCAAGGCTGCACTTGCCTTTGCTAAAGGACCTATTGCAAGAGAGTGATTTCCCATAGCATCCGCTTTTTGACCTAGGGCAACTGATCCACCGCCTCCAGATTTAGCACCAGTTCCCAGTGCTATTGCATCGGTGTTAGTACTAGACGCACCATATCCTTGCGCGATACCACCTTCAGACGACACACTTGCCGTATAACCTATAGCTATGGCTTTACTGACTGCAGTAGCATTATTCCCTAAAACAACAGATTGTTGTTTAGCCACCGTATTGCTACCGATAGCAATCGCTTCTGAGCCATTTTGTGTTTGGGCCGTATTACCGATGGCAATTGAATTATTGCCCACATTATTAGCAGACACACCAATGGCAATAGATTCTTTTTGGCTATTGTGTGCACTCTTACCTATAGCAATCGCGCCATCAGCACCCACGCGGTCATTATATGCACCTGCACCAATGGCTATACCATCCGGATTATTGGCTCTCGAATTATTACCAATAGCCACAGATGTTGCCGAATCCGCACTTGAGTTAGAACCCCAAGCCACTGCCGTTCCCTGTCCTTGCCCCGCCGTATTGACGGCATAAGCCGTATTTGCGCCTGATAACAACCCTAAGGCGATAACGGAGGATTTGAAAACGCTTCCCGAAATGTTCACTGCATTTTTTTGTGCATTTGATGAACTTTGTTTTTTATGTGCTTTTGTCAATTCCGACACTGCCACCCAAGATTGGGTTGCCTGACTATAAATGACACGGAAAATTTTGTTCATTGATTCTCTCTGTTTTCAATACGCCGCCCACGCTCTTGATGCTTCCGGCCGCCGGACGGCAAACGGCCATACACACACTTATTGACAGTCTCATTGTATTGTGGAAGTCAGCCTAGGGGAATCGCTCTAATTGTCAACATTCCCTTATAATTAAAGGGATTACACTTTCTTACGCAAATGCGGGGGGGGGGGATTTTTGACGTTTTTTTGCCGAAAATTTACATTCGGACGGCAAAAAGGAAAAAGCCGTGTCGCATCTGTGCAACACGGCTTGGCGGGCGGAAACGGATAAAACGGCGTTCCCTGCCGCCGCAGGCGGAACGCCGATGACGGTGTTTTCCCTAAGGGTGCGGCTGCCGCTATATCACGAAATCCAACAGGTAAAAATCTTCTTTGCCCACGCCGCATTCGGGGCATTTCCAGTCGTCGGGGATGTCTTCAAACTTTGTTCCGGGGGCGATGCCGTGTTCGGGATCGCCGTGTTCTTCATCGTAAATCCAGCCGCAGGGGCCGCACATATATTGCGCCATTTGTGTTTCCTTGTTTTTTGTATAGTGGGTTAACAAAAACCGGTACGGCGTTGCCTCGCCTTAGCTCAAAGAGAACGATTCTCTAAAGTACTGAAGCACCCGTACTATTTGTACTGTCTGCGACTTCGCCGCCTTGCCCTGATTTTTGTTCATCCGCTATAAATCAGGGTTTGGGAGGATGGTGCGGTATCCGCCCGGTTTTTTTGGGGTTGTTTTTTTTTCGATAGATTCCTGTGGTTTTTCGATTACTGGATTCCCACTTCCGTGGGAATGACGGTTTGGAGGTTTCGGTTTTTTCGATGGATTCCTGTTGCGTTAGGGGGGGGGCTGGATTCCCGCTTTCGCGGGAATGACGGTTTGGGGGTTTCTGTTTTTTCCGATGGATTCCTGTTGCGTTGGGGGCTGGATTCCCGCTTTCGCGGGAATGACGCGGTGGGGGTTTCGGTTTTTTCCGCCTGTTTATTTTGCGGCTTCGATTGCCGCTATCTCTTTGCGGAGGTGTTTGATCGCGGGGGTTACGATGGCGACAAACATTGCTTCGCGGACGCGCCTTTGGGCGGGACTGCGTATCAGGTAGCCTTTTGCGCCGGAATGCAGGGCGGCGGATTGGGCGGCGGCAAGTGCCAGTACGGCGGCGGCTTCGCGCAGCTTGAGGGTGGCGAGGTTGTCGGGCGTGTTGTCCCACGCCAATCCGGCAAGCCGTTCGGTTTCTGCCCACGCGCCGTCCAGCCTTGCTTTGAGGCTGTCGTAGCCGTCGTCGAGGTAGCTGTTGACTTCGGCGTTGACGACGTTGGCGAGGCGGATGATGCCGAGGCTGCCGTCAATCACGCCCGCGCCGATGCCGATTTGCAAGAGGATGAAACCTGCTTTGATGCTTTGGATATAATCGGCAAACTGTTCGGGCGCGGCGATGATGTCTTCATCGGGGATAAATACGTCTTTGAAATTCAGGCTGAAGGTGCGCGTGCCTTCAAGGGCGCAAAATTCGGGGCAGTTTTGCAGGCTTACGCCTTCCCTTTGCCCGCCGGTGATAAACATAACGTAACCGTCGCCGATTTGGGCGGTATTTGCCCAGATGTGGTCTTCGCCGATGTTGGATACCCACGGCAGCGCGCCGTTGACTGTGTAGCCGCCCTCCACGCGTTCGGCTTGGAGGTTGTGTTTTTCGATGCCGGCAAGGTGTTTGACGGTATTGGACATTCCGGTGCCCGCCAATACTTTGCCTTGCAGGATGTCGGCGAGGTATTTGTCTTTGACGGCTTGGTTGGGTGTTTGGTGCAGATACCACGCGCAAGCCGCCTGACACCACGCGCTGAAGGAGGTTGCGCCGCATTCTTTGCCGATTTCGCGCAATACGGCGATTTGCGTTGCCAAACCTAAGCCGTTGCCGCCTTCGGCTTCTGTACCGACTGCGCCGAATCCGCCGATTGCGCCGAGTTCGCGCATAAATGCTTCGGGGTAGTATCCTTTGCGGTCGATGTCGTCCACTATGGGTTTGAGCTTGGTTTTGACGAGTTCGGCAACGTTGGCAATCAGGGTTTGGGCGTTCATCTTTGTTCCTTAAGGTTTGCGGGGGAATCGGGGGCGCGCCTGATGCGCGGCTGCTTCCCTGCCACTTGGGCGGCTTGTTTTTGTTTGAGGGGGTGTTTTTGAAAAACCGCCCGATATTCGGGCGGTTTGCCGTATCAGGCGTAAGCCTGCAATTCGGGATTGATTTCGGTTTGTCCGAGATTGTTGACGTAGTTGCACAGGGTTGCCAAGGCTACGCCCATTACGACTTCGACTGCCTGCTGCTGGTTGTAGCCCGCATCGAAAAATGCTTTGAGTTCGTCGTCGGATACCGCGCCTTTTTTCGCCATTACGGCTTGGGTGAAGGCGGCGAGCGCGCCGAGTTTGGCATCGTCAAATTCGCCTGCCGCCAAAGCGCGGGCGGCTTTGAGGGATTGTTCGGAAAGGAGTTTTTTCAGGGTTGCGAGTTTGGTGTGCCCTGCCACGCAGAAGCCGCATTGGTTGGTGCGGGCGGCGATGATCTGGATGACTTCGACTTCGCCGGCGGTCAGGCTGTTGGCGGCGTTGAGCTTGCCGACTTCTTGGTAAAACGCCAAGGCTTCGGGGGCGTTTGCCAATACGCCGATGAGGTTGGGGATAAAGCCGTTGTTTTTGAGTACCGCCTCGACGCGTGCTTTGGCGGCTTCGGGGGCGGTTTCGAGGGTGTGTACGGTTAAACGTGCCATTTTCTTTCCTTATTCGCAAATATTGGGGACGGGCGCATAGTACGCATTTCGGAACGGAATAGGAAAGATTGTTTGGTTATGTGCTGCAAACGAAAAGTTATAAGAAATGCCGTCTGAAGCCTTTCAGACGGCATTGCTGGGAAACGCGCCTAGCCGCGCCCGCGCCCGAAATATTGCGCCAATGCGGCTTGGGGGTTGGCGGCTTGGACTGTTTCGGGCAATTCGGTATAGCCGCGCGATAAAAGGTGGCGCGCATAAAGGCTGTTGCCCTTTGCGCCGAACCAGATAGAAACCGCCAGACCCAATACGTTAAACGCCGAATCTGTGGCGGGCGTGTCGCCGTAAACCAGTTGGGCAAACACCGCCAGCACAAACATCGCGCCCGTCAGCCCCAGCCCCAAACCCCACATTCTCTTGAAACACGCCCACAGCGTGCCGAACAAAAGACCCGGCCACGACCAGCCTTGTTTGACGGCTTGGGGCGGCAGGGCGGGATGGGTGTAGATTTTGTATGGTTTCATCGTGTTTCCTTTTCGGTTGAAACCCTGCCCTTTGGGGGCGGTAGGATCAGACTTTATTTGTGAGACGCGCGCCCGCGTGCCGGCATACGGCTTGAAAGCGATTACCCGACGGGGAACTTCAAACCCGACAATGCCGTCTGAACGGTGTTTTGCCTTCAGACGGCATTGCCTGCCTTCAAAGCGGACGCGCTTATTCCGCCCAGTTTTTCTTTTTGCTGGTTTTACCGATACCCGGGTTGAAGCTGTTGGTCGGGTCGAGTTTGCGGTAAAACTGTTTGAGCGCGGGTTTGGCTTCATACAAATGACCGACGTTGTGTTCGGCGGGATATTGCGCGCCGCGCCGGTCTAAAAGATGCAGCATTTCGTGTTCCAATGCCATGCAGTCGTTGCCTTTTTTGATGATGTAATCCTGATGGAAAACGTGGCACATGAAATGTCCGTAGTAGAGTTTGTGGATGATTTTATTGTCGATTTCCGGCGGCAGTTTTTCAAACCAGTCGCGGTCGTCGCGGCGCAGGGCGATGTCGAGCGCGACCAAGTCCTCCACTTCGTCGTCGTGTACGGAACGGTAGCGGATGGCGGCGGAGGCGACGGCGAAACGGTGCAGCATGGCGGCTTGGGTTTCTTCGGCGTTGCACTCGAAAAACGCGCCGCCGTGGTGTGAAAAATATTCTTTTAAGAACGCGCGCGCTTCATCCACGCCTTTCCCGCCCATTTTCAGAATCAGATGGTGTTCGTATTTGTCGCGGTAATCGCGCATGGATTTGGGCAGGTGGTCGGGCAGGAATCTGCTGACGAACTGCATTGCCTTGTCGGAAAAATGTTTGGGTAGGAAGCTGACTTTTTTGCCGAACCTGTCCACGCGTGCCTTCAAGTCAAATAATTTCGGCAGTTGGTGCGTACCGAATTTTTTGATGACGTAAAACGTGTCTTTGCCGTACACGTCGGCAATGTCGAAAGCGTGGCGGTGGATGTATTCGCCGGAAACGGGCAGGCTTTCAAATTCGCCCAAGGCGGCGCGGCGGATGTCGGTCAGCTCGTTGATGTCGTTCGTGCCGATGTAGAACACGGCGGTCTGCTTTTCTTGCGGGAAGGTGTCCAAGCGGACGGCAAAAACCATCAGTTTGCCCGCGCAGCCCGAGGCTTCGTAATGGCGGGCGGGGTCAGCATTAAAACGCGCGGCGGTCGGTTCGTCCACTTGGCGGACGTGTTCGCAATAGGCGTGGTCGTGTCCTTTGCCCGCGTCTTGTTTGATGTCTTTTTTCTGATAATGATGACCTTGCAGGTTGGTCAGGATTTCTTCGGGCGTGTCGCCCAAGTCTATGCCCAAGTGGTTGACCAGTTCCAGTTTGCCCTCTTCGTTGATTTGGGCAAACAACGCCATTTCGGTGTAGGCTGGGCCGCGCTGCACCAACGCGCCGCCGGAGTTGTTGCACACACCGCCCAAGACGGACGCGCCGATACAGGAAGAGCCGATGACCGAATGCGGTTCGCGCCCCAAAGGTTTCAGCAGCAATTCAAGCTGGTTC
Source organism: Neisseria polysaccharea (assembly GCF_963392925.1). Taxonomy (NCBI): domain Bacteria; kingdom Pseudomonadati; phylum Pseudomonadota; class Betaproteobacteria; order Neisseriales; family Neisseriaceae; genus Neisseria; species Neisseria polysaccharea. The sequence goes on along the minus strand of NZ_CAUJNZ010000001.1, from coordinate 161,807 downwards.
AGGGTAGAGCCGGGCAGGCAGACGACTTGTTCGTTGTTGTTGATGGTTTGGATGATGTTCATCCGCATGGTGTTCACAATTACGATGTCGCGGTCGTAATCATTGCCGTCGGGGGTCGAGCCGCCCGTCAAACCGGTATTCGCCGCCTGCGTAATCACAATCACGTCCGCTTCGACGCACGCCTGCAAAATTTTCCACATTTCCAGAATGCTTCCGGGTCGAACCACCGCCAACGCCTTACCCTCGCCGAAGCGGTAGCCTTGGCGGTATTGTTCGGTTTTCGCGGGATCGGTGATGATGTATTTTTCGCTGACGGTTTGGGTCAGGCTGCTGATTAATTGCGAGGCGTTCACGATACTCTCCTATCGGGATAAGCGGCGGCGCAAATCCCGGTACGCCGCCGTATGTTCAATTTGGATATTTTGGTGCGGCAAGTTGCACGCTGCAAATTATTTTTGGTTAAAGAAATAATGCAATTTGATATTTTTGGCATTTGCCGCGTTTTCCAAATCGGCCTTGTCGCTTTCGCTGTCGCCCATCATATAAACACTGACATTATTTCCGACTTTCTTTGCATGGTTTAAGGAATAAAGTGCGGTCGCCTTATTAAGCATTTGGCTGCTTCCCGCCACGCCGACGTTGATATTGTCCGCGCCGAGCATTTCAATCATATTTGATGCCGAAGGCGATCCGGATGTTTTAATCATTCCGACAGCCATTGCATCGGAAAGTGGGTTATTTGTCGCGGGAACCTGCACAACGACAGAACGTTCTCCCTGCGGCATTTCAACCATCAGCCGACCGACATTGACACCTGTTGCGCAAGCTGCAAGCATACCGGTGAGGGTTATCATTAGAAGTTTTTTCATTTGCCTACTCCTTTAGTCTTTAATCAAACTGCCCTATTCGTCATAAACTTGAAATTGAACCATACTCCCATTTTTATAGGGCCGGTTCTTTATTGACCTGTATGGATACATTGTAATGATGCGTTATGGCAAAGTAAAGGAAATGCCGTCTGAACGGCTTTCAGACGGCATCGGTGCGATACGGGAACGCCGGAACATCGAAGCTCCGGCGTTTCAAATAGGGCGGCGGGCCAAACCCCCGGCACTGGCGCATCGGAGTGGGCTGCTGGCTTCCGCCCCTGACCCGGTGTTCCGATTTGCCATGCGGGGAGACCCGCCTCAAGAAGCCGAACATTATAGCGGTTTTTGGGAAAAACTCAACCGTTTTGATGCGGTCATACGCCGGAAACGGCATCTGAAACTTATCATCCGATAATATTGTCAACAATTTCTCAAAGCGTTATTTTGTTTCTATAAGGGTATTTCCTGTTTCGGCATTGAAAAATATCAAAAATTGAACTACATTATCGCCTTTTCAAACCCGCCTGAAACCGACTTTTCAGACGGCATTCAAATAAAAACTGCCAAACACGGACACACCATGACCACGACTACCGCCCCTCAGCGTATTCGGGAAATCCCCTACAACTATACTTCTTATACCGACCGCGAAATCGTCATCCGATTATTGGGCGACGAAGCGTGGCAGATTCTGCAGGACTTGCGCGGACACCGCAGGACGGGGCGTTCGGCACGGATGTTGTTTGAAGTGTTGGGCGATATTTGGGTGGTCGTGCGTAATCCGTATCTGGTCGATGACTTGTTGGAGCATCCGAAACGCCGCGCCGCGCTGGTGCGGGAAATGCGCCACCGGTTGAACGAAATCCGCAAACGCCGCGACGATAATCCGCAAGTCGATGTGTTGGTGGCGGCGGCGGAAAAGGCGGTCGAGCGTTTTGATAGCAGTTTTGATGAAACCAGCCAAAAGCGGCGGCAGATTTTGGAACGCTTAAGCAAAATTACCAAGCCGCACAATATTATGTTCGACGGGCTGGCGCGCGTAACGCACGTTACCGATGCGACCGACTGGCGCGTGGAATATCCGTTTGTGGTCGTCAATCCCGACACGGAGGCGGAAGTCGCGCCTTTGGTGCGCGCCTTAATCGAATTGGACTTGGTCATTATTCCGCGCGGCGGCGGCACGGGTTATACCGGCGGCGCGATTCCTTTGGACGCGATGAGCGCGGTCATCAATACGGAAAAGCTGGATAAACATAATGGCGTGGAATTTGTCGAACTGGCAGGCTTGGACGGCAAGCATCCGATTATCCGGTGCGGCGCGGGCGTGGTTACGCGGCGGGTGGAAGAAACTGCGCATCATGCAGGTTTGGTATTCGCCGTTGATCCGACTTCCGCCGATGCGTCCTGCGTGGGCGGCAATGTGGCAATGAACGCGGGCGGCAAAAAAGCCGTACTGTGGGGGACGGCGTTGGACAACCTTGCCTACTGGCAGATGGTCAACCCTCAAGGCGAATGGCTGCGCATCGAGCGCGTGCGCCATAATTTCGGCAAAATCCACGATGAAGAAACCGCCGTGTTCGACGTACATACGCTGGATTCAGACGGCATCAATGTCGTTAAAACCGAACGCTTGGAAATCCCCGGCCACAAATTCCGCAAAGTCGGTTTGGGCAAAGACGTTACCGACAAATTCTTGAGCGGCCTGCCCGGCGTGCAGAAAGAAGGCACGGACGGCATCATCACCAGCGTTGCCTTCGTGTTGCATAAAATGCCGAAATACACGCGCACCGTGTGTATGGAGTTTTTCGGCACGGTCGCCACCGCTACGCCGTCCATTGTCGAAATCCGCAACTTCCTGCTCGCCCATGAAAGCGTACGGTTGGCTGGTTTGGAACATTTAGACTGGCGTTATGTCCGCGCCGTCGGCTATGCCACCAAAGCGGCAGGCAAAGGCCGACCTAAAATGGTCTTGCTGGCAGACGTGGTTTCCGACGATGAAGCCGCCGTACAGGCAGCCGCCGAACACATCTGCGAACTCGCCCGCGCTCGCGACGGCGAAGGCTTTATCGCCGTGTCGCCTGAGGCACGCAAAACCTTCTGGCTCGACCGCAGCCGCACCGCCGCCATCGCCAAACACACCAACGCCTTTAAAATCAACGAAGACGTGGTGATTCCGCTGGAGCGGCTCGGCGAGTATTCAGACGGCATCGAGCGCATCAACATTGAACTTTCCATCCAAAACAAACTCAAACTCTGTGCTGCCTTGGAGCAATATCTGTCGGGCAAACTCCCCATCGACAAAATGGGCACTGACCTGCCGACCGCCGAGCTTTTGGGCGAACGCGGCAAACACGCCCTTGCCCACGTTTCCGCTGTCAAAGCGCGTTGGGAATGGTTGCTCGCCAATCTCGATACGCCGCTTGCCGACTACAAAGCCCGCTACGGCGCAGCCGTCCACGCCGCGCCCGAAGTCAAAGACAATGAAAGCTGCTTTATTGCCTTCCGCGATTTCCGCCTGCGCGTGTCTGTCAAAGCGGACGTAATGAAGCCGCTTTCTGAAATCTTCAGCGGCAAAACCGATACCAAAATTATCCAAGGCTTGGGCAAAATCCACGCTAAAACCGTACGCAGCCGTGTCTTCGTCGCCCTGCATATGCACGCCGGCGACGGTAACGTTCACACCAATATTCCGGTTAACTCAGACGATGCCGAAATGCTTCAGACGGCCTATCGTTCGGTCGAACGCATCATGAAAATCGCCCGCTCTCTCGGCGGCGTGATTTCCGGCGAACACGGCATCGGCATTACCAAGCTCGAATTCCTGACCGATGAAGACTTGCAGCCGTTTTGGGACTACAAAAACCAAGTCGATCCGAAACATACCTTCAACCGCCACAAACTGATGAAAGGCTCGGACTTACGCAACGCCTACACGCCGTCTTTCGAGCTGTTGGGCGCGGAATCGCTGATTATGGAAAAATCAGACCTCGGCACGATTGCCAATTCCGTCAAAGACTGCCTGCGCTGCGGTAAATGCAAACCCGTCTGCTCCACCCACGTCCCGCGCGCCAACTTGCTGTACAGCCCGCGCAACAAAATCCTCGGCGTAGGCTTGCTGACCGAAGCCTTCTTATACGAAGAACAAACCCGGCGCGGCGTTTCCGTCAAACATTTTGAAGAACTGGCAGACATCGGCGACCACTGCACCGTGTGCCACCGCTGCGTCAAACCCTGCCCCGTCAATATCGACTTCGGCGACGTAACCGTAGCCATCCGCAACTACCTTGCCGATTCCGGCCACAAACGCTTTGCACCGGCAGCTTCAATGGGTATGGCATTCCTAAACGCGACCGGACCGAAAACCATCAAAGCCCTGCGCGCCGCGATGATACAGACCGGCTTCCCCGCGCAGAACTTTGCCTACAAAATCAGCAAACTGTTGCCCGTCGGCACGAAAAAGCAAAAAGCCGAACCCAAGGCAACCGTCGGCAAAACCCCGATTAAAGAACAAATTATCCACTTCATCAACCGCCCGCTGCCCAAAAACGTACCCGCCAAAACACCGCGCTCCTTATTGGGCATCGAAGACGACAAAAGCATCCCTATCATCCGCAATCCTGCCGCGCCCGAAGATGCCGAAGCCGTGTTCTACTTCCCCGGCTGCGGTTCGGAACGCCTGTTCAGCCAAATCGGACTCGCCGTCCAAGCCATGCTCTGGCACGTCGGCGTGCAAACCGTCCTGCCGCCCGGCTATATGTGTTGCGGCTATCCGCAGGACGCGGGCGGCAATAAGGCAAAAGCCGAACAAATGAGCACCAACAACCGCGTGGCTTTCCACCGTATGGCAAACACCCTCAACTACCTCGACATTAAAACCGTCGTCGTCAGTTGCGGTACCTGCTACGACCAGCTCGAAAAATACCGCTTCGAAGAAATCTTCCCCGGCTGCCGCATCATCGACATCCACGAATACCTGCTTGAAAAAGGCGTGAAACTAAACGGCGTGAAAGGTCAGCAATACCTCTACCACGACCCCTGCCATACCCCCATCAAAACCATGAACGCCACCCAAATGGCAAGCAGCCTCATGGGGCAGAAAGTCGTCTTAAGCGACCGCTGCTGCGGCGAATCCGGCATGTTTGCCGTCAAACGCCCCGACATCGCCACCCAAGTCAAATTCCGCAAACAGGAAGAAATCGAGAAAAACCTCAAAGAGCTGCCGCAGGGCGAACCTGTCAAAATGCTTACCTCCTGCCCAGCCTGCCTGCAAGGCCTGAGCCGCTACGCCGACGACAACAATATGCCTGCCGACTACATCGTCATCGAAATGGCGAAACACATTCTCGGCGAAAACTGGCTAGACGAGTTTGTGAAAAAAGCCAACAACGGTGGCGTGGAGAAAGTGTTGCTGTAACAACGGACACGGAAATGCCGTCTGAACGCCGAAAGCCTTCAGACGGCATCGTTTGAACCAAATCATCGCAATATTTTATGGAAATTTTATGGATAACAAAAAAGAATTTATTAATAATTTAACAAATAGGTATATGTGGATCTATCCATTGGTCTTAAATATTCTATTTCTACCTTTTTACCAGTCCTACCAATCTTTTTTTATTGCGCTTGGTTGTTTGTTTGCACTGGTTAGAAAAATGCAAAGCTTAGATTTTAAATTACAAAATCATATTATATTGTTAAATATAAAAAGTGCTTGGGCAGATAAAAAAGTATTTTTGATTAGGATAGTAGTGTCATGGTTGGCGGTAATGGAAATATGGATGTGTTTTATTTCGGAATCATCAACGTGGGTATGCGGTGCTTTTTGTTTAAATAATGAAATATTGGAAAAAATTTTTCGTGGCTTTGGTTATTCTGGTAGTTTATATTTTTTATTTATATTGATGATTGATCTCAATAAGTTAAGAGAGAGTATTTGAATTTCATTTTTTGTTTGACTTAAACTCAAGGAGAATAACAATGATTGGTAGTGGTGATACTAAACAATGCAAAAAATTTTCTGCATACCTACCCGAATCATGATTGACGGACAAACAAACGAACCCAAACAAAAAACCCGAATCATCCTTGCCCCTATGCAAGGTCTGATAGACGATGTGATGCGCGACCTGCTGACACGGATAGGCGGCTACGACGAATGCGTCAGCGAATTTGTACGCATTACCCATACCGTGCATTCCCGCGCCACATGGTTAAAATATGTCCCCGAAATCGCCAACGGAAACAAAACGTTTTCCGGTACGCCCTGCACCGTCCAGCTTTTGGGCAGCGATGCGGACAATATGGCGGCGAATGCGCTGGAAGCCGTCCGCTTCGGTGCGGACAAAATCGATTTGAACTTCGGCTGCCCCGCACCCACCGTCAACAGGCACAAAGGCGGCGCAATACTTTTAAAAGAGCCGCAACTGATATTCCATATCGTCAAAACGATGCGCGAACGTTTGCCCGCACATATTCCGCTGACGGGGAAAATGCGGCTCGGCTATGAAGACAAAAGCCCTGCTTTGGAATGCGCCTGTGCGATTGCCGAAGGGGGCGCGTGCGGACTGACCGTACACGCGCGTACCAAAGCCGAGGGGTACGAACCACCGGCGCATTGGGAATGGATACGCAAAATCCGCGATACCGTCAATATTCCCGTTACTGCCAACGGCGATGTCTTCAGCCTGCAAGACTATATCGGCATCAAAACAATCAGCGGCTGCAACAGCGTGATGCTCGGTCGCGGCGCGGTCATCTGCCCCGATTTGGCGCGCCAAATCAAGCAGTATGAAAGCGGCCTGCCCGTTACGGATACCGATTTTGCCGAAATTTCCAAATGGATACGGCTCTTTTTCGATTTATGCCTGGCAAAAGAGGCAAACAATAAATACCCGATCGCCCGTCTTAAGCAATGGCTGGGGATGATGAAAAAAACGTTCGACCCGGCGCAAACGCTGTTTGACCGCGTCCGAACGGTTAAGGATGCGGATGAAGTCCGCCGAATCCTAAACGCTTTTGAGCATGAGATGAATGTTTGATGTCTCCCGCGCTTCAAAGCAAATGCCGTCTGAAAATCTTTCAGACGGCATTTCATATCTTTATTGCTACTTTTCTTCCGTATCCGGCGTATTTTTGTTTTTCAGCTTCGCACCCAAGCCCAAACGTCTTTCATAATCCGATTGGGGGGTATCGTCTTCCTGCATGCCGAATGCGCTGGCATTGACCCACAGCGACAGCAGCGAAACGATAAAGGCGAAAAAGCCGACTACATACCAAAACATTGCCCCTCCCGATTTGTTAAAATCATATCAAATACGGTACCGAATCTACCACAAGCCCATGATCAAATAAATCTTCTAGCCGCATTATTTCATTCATTTACTTTGGAAATAAAAAAGGACACCTGAAAATTTTGCAAAACTTTTCAGATGCCCCGATTTGACGGATTCGAATCAGCCGCCGCACGCACCGCAGCAGCCGCCCTCGCTGTGTCCGCCTTTTTTATCGTCGCTGGCAACGGGCAATTCGACTTCTTCATTTGGTTTTTCTGCATCTTCAGGCAAGTCGTTGACTTTGATTTTAGCAGTTTCGCTCATTTCGCCACCTCATGGAAAACAGTTTAAAAGACTCGGAAATATAGCATGTTTAACCTAAGCATGAAAGGGGGGGGAGCAGCATAGAAAATGCCGTCTGAAACCGAAGGTCGGCCTTCAGACGGCATTTTACCGCCAAATCAAATATACCGGACTTCGATAATGTCGTATTCGCGTACGCCGCCCGGAGCCTGAACTTCCGCCGTATCTCCTTCTTCCTTGCCGATTAGGGCGCGTGCAATCGGAGAGCCGACATAGATTTTGCCCTGTTTGATATCCGCTTCGTCTTCGCCGACAATTTGGTAGGTAACGTGTTCTTCCGTTTCCAAATCTTCCAGCGTAACCGTCGTACCGAACACGATTTTGCCTTCGGCATGGATTTCGGTCGGATTGATAATGTGGGCAACGGAAAGTTTGTGTTCCAACTCGGAAATGCGGCCCTCGATAAAACCTTGGCGTTCTTTGGCGGCTTCGTATTCGGCGTTTTCGGACAAATCGCCGTGCGATCTGGCTTCGGCAATCGCTTCGATCACTTCGGGGCGTGCCACGCTTTTAAGCTGCTGCAATTCCTGTTTCAGCAATTCCGCACCGCGTACGGTCAGGGGGATTTTTTGCATAAGATCGTATTCTCCATGTTCCGGCACACCGGTTTGCGGCAGGAAGCATCCCGCGTACCGTCTTGCTTTGTGTGTTCGGATATTAAAATAAAAACACAAGCCGCCCGGAAAATCGGCGGCTTGTCTATCGTTGAACAGCGGCTATTCTACCAAATTCTATGAAATTGGCAATCGTGCCGTACCATCCGCAAACGCCATCTGCCCGCAACAAAAGCCGAAAATATGCCGGCAAAAAAATTTTAGAAACAAAAAATTTAAAAATAATCAATTTTCGGCACAAAAAACTAAATTCACGGACTTTAAAACCGAGAATGCCAAACCTGAGATTTTTCAGACGGCATTTGCACCAGTATAATGCAGGCTGTTTTTATCTTTATATTTACGTTTGGCCATGACCGAATCCGTCCGCCTCCCCGCCGCCCGTCTCAAACCTTCCACCGTCGCCCTGCCCGGCTCCAAAAGCATCAGCAACCGCACCCTGCTGCTCGCCGCCCTGTCCGACAATGCTTGCGAAATCCATTCCCTGCTCAAATCCGACGATACCGGCCGTATGCTCGAAGCACTCGATAAACTCGGCGTTGAAATCGAATATCTTGCCGAAGGCCGTCTGAAAGTACACGGCACAGGCGGGCGTTTCCCCAACCGCACTGCCGATTTGTTTTTGGGCAACGCGGGCACGGCGTTCCGTCCGCTGACCGCCGTGCTTGCCGTTTTGGGCGACGATTATCATCTGCACGGCGTGCCTCGTATGCACGAACGCCCCATCGGCGATTTGGTCGATGCGCTGCGGATTGCCGGTGCCGATGTCGAATATCTCGGCAAGGAACACTATCCGCCGCTTCATATCGGCGAACGCCAAGACAACGGCGAACGCGTGATTCCGATTAAAGGCAATGTATCCAGCCAGTTTCTGACCGCCCTTTTGATGGCGTTGCCGCTGACCGGGCAGGCGTTTGAAATCCGTATGGTCGGCGAATTGATTTCCAAGCCCTATATCGACATTACTCTAAAACTGATGGCGCAATTCGGCGTACAGGTTGCCAATGAAAACTACCGCGTCTTCAAAATTCCCGCCGATGCGCACTACCACGCGCCCGAACACTTGCACGTCGAAGGCGATGCCTCCGGCGCGTCCTACTTCCTCGCAGCCGGTTTGATTGCCGCCACGCCTATCCGCGTTACCGGTATCGGCGCAAACAGCATACAGGGCGATGTCGCCTTTGCCTGCGAACTGGAAAAAATCGGTGCAAACGTGGTTTGGGGCGAAAACTTCGTCGAAGTCTCGCGCCCGAAAGAACGTGCCGTCCAAGCCTTTGATTTGGATGCGAACCATATCCCCGATGCCGCCATGACCCTCGCCATCGTCGCGCTTGCCACAGGGCAAACCTGCACGCTGCGCAATATCGGTTCGTGGCGCGTCAAGGAAACCGACCGCATTGCCGCAATGGCGAACGAGTTGCGCAAACTCGGTGCAAAAGTCGCCGAAGAAGCCGAAGCAATTCACATCACCCCGCCCGAAACGCTGACACCCGACGCTGTCATCGACACTTACGACGACCACCGCATGGCAATGTGTTTCTCGCTGGTTTCCCTGTTGGGCGTACCCGTCGTCATCAACGACCCGAAATGCACCCATAAAACCTTCCCGACTTATTTCGACGTGTTCTCATCGCTGACCGAAACAGCGGAATAAGATGGAAAAATGCCGTCTGAAACCCGAAACAGGGCTTCAGACGGCATTTGTGTATTCGCGGACGGCGGGTTTTAAATCTGTTCCAATTCCATATTCAAAACAGCCTGTTCCTGTTTGGCTCGGAAGTCTGCCAGTTTTTGCGCCAGTTCGGGGTTTTCGTTGGCCAGCATGGAGATGGCGAACAATGCGGCATTGGCCGCGCCTGCCTCGCCGATGGCGAATGTGGCGACAGGTACGCCTTTGGGCATTTGTACAATCGATAAAAGCGAATCTTCGCCGCGCAGGTACTTGCTGGGGACGGGTACGCCCAAAACGGGGACGGTGGTCTTGGCAGCAACCATACCGGGTAAATGCGCCGCGCCGCCCGCACCCGCGATGATGGCTTTGATGCCGCGCGCCCGTGCGGTTTCGGCGTATTGGAACATTAAATCCGGAGTGCGGTGTGCGGAAACGACGCGCGCCTCATATTCTACGCCGAACTCTTCAAGAAACTGCGCTGCCTGCCGCATAACGGGCCAATCGCTGTTGCTGCCCATGATGATGCCGATTTGTATCATAAATCCTCCTTGATGCGGATGGGGTAAAAAGCGGAAAAATGGAAAAACTATCGTTTGCGTATGGCTGAGGCGGCACGTTTTGCCGCCGGGCTGCTGGGATAGGTCTGTATCAGGCTGAGCCAAGTCGCCCTTGCAATGTCTTTCTGCTGCAACCTGTATTGGCATTCGCCGATTTTGAACATGGCTTCGGGCGCGGTTGGGCTGTCTTTGAAACGGTTGGCGTAACGCCCTCCGATTTCGATGACGGATTCGCAGTTGCCCATACGCGCCCTGCTTTGCAGCAACAGGTACATACTGCGTTGCGCGATGCTACCGCCATCTCCGCCGTCCGCGCCTTTCAACAGGGCGGCTGCGGCAGCGAACCTGCCGCTTTTATAGTGTTTGAGTGCCTGATTGTAGAGGTTTTGTGCGGTTTCGACGGTATGTGCGGATGCGCTGCCGCCTTCGGTATTGAGGTAATGCTCTTTCAATTTGCGGTCGTCGAGTTTTTGGACGTATGTCCTGCCGGAAGGGTGTGTTTTCGCATGCTCCAGTGCTTTGACTTTGCCGTTTAAGGTTTCCACTTCGTTCGACAGGCGGATAATCCTGTTTTCCAGATAATCCAAACGGTCTTGTAGAGTGGGAACGGGATAGGGAATGCCGTCTGAAGCATTTTCCCGTGTCGACATTTCGGTTTGGCTGCCTGCCGGAACGGGTGAAACGGAAGCACAGGCGGCAGACACAGACAGCCAAATGATAAAAAGCGGTAATTTGGTCTTCATTATTTTTTCAGAAGCAGGGTCAAGCCGTCGCCGACGGGCAGGGTGAGGGGGATGATGCGCGGGTCGTTCGGCAGGTTTTGATTAAAATCTTTGAGGATGCCGACACTGGGCGGCGCGTCGGAAGCCGCTTCGCGCATCACCCTTCCGTTCAGCAAAATATTGTCGATGGCGATGATGCCGCCTTGACGGACGAGGTTGAGGCAACGCTCGAAATATTGCGGCGTGGGCGGTTTGTCTGCGTCTATCAGTGCCAAATCGTAGCTTCCGGCTTTACCCTGTGCAATCAAATCATCCAATGTCAGCAATGCGGGTTGCAGGTGCAGGCTGATTTTATGTGCCACACCGGCCTCGTTCCAAACCTGACGCGCCGTATCGGTAAAGGTTACATTGATGTCGCAGGCGGTAATCCGCCCGTGTTCTGGCAACGCCAATGCAAGCGCGGTGCTGCTGTATCCGGTAAACACGCCGACTTCCAGATATTTTTCCGCGCGAATCAGCTTTGCCAGCCAAACCAAAACCGCCGCCTGTTCGCGCGCAATCGCCATTTTGCCCATACGGTGATGCTCGGTCTTCTCACGCAGCCGCGTCAAAACGGGATGTTCGGGTTCGCCGATGCTGTTCAGATAGTTTTGCAGGTCCGGTGCGACATTGGACAGATTGGTCGTCATTTCGGCGGGTTCAGTCTTGGTAATAGGTATAAGGTTTTTTCGCTACTTTTGCCGCCTCGAAGTTTTCCTGTTCTTCGGGATTGAGTTCGACATCCCACAAAAGCCCCCTGTTTTCCAAACGCTGCTGTTCCAACTCAGGTTTTTCTTCAATCAGGCGGTTGAGGAATTGTGTGGCATCGGATTGGTAGTGATACATCTTTGTGCTCCAATTTTACGGAATATGGCGTGATTATACTGGTATTTTCCAAACGGGATAAACGGCTTTTATCAAGAATACGGGCAGAAAGATAAGGGGTTTTATTATAGAATAAGACGTTTTTTGCAACGGAAGCCCGCCTTATGTCCCGAATCGCCGCCCTGCCCGACCATCTTGTCAACCAAATCGCCGCCGGCGAAGTGGTCGAACGCCCTGCCAACGCTCTGAAAGAAATCGTTGAAAACAGTATTGATGCAGGCGCGACGGCGATTGATGTCGAGCTGGCAGGTGGCGGCATCCGCCTGATTCGCGTCAGCGACAACGGCAGCGGTATCCATCCGGACGACATCGAGCTTGCGCTCCACCGCCACGCCACCAGCAAAATCAAAACCTTAAACGATTTGGAACACGTCGCCAGCATGGGCTTTCGCGGCGAAGGCTTGGCAAGCATCGCCTCCGTCAGCCGCCTGACCCTGACCAGCCGTCAAGAAGACAGTTCGCACGCGACCCAAGTCAAAGCAGAAGACGGCAAACTCAGCAGCCCCACTGCAGCCGCCCACCCCATCGGCACCACCATCGAAGCCGCCGAACTCTTCTTCAACACCCCCGCGCGGCGCAAGTTCCTCAAATCCGAAAACACCGAATATGCCCACTGCGCCACCATGCTCGAACGACTTGCTCTGGCGCATCCGCACATTGCCTTCTCACTCAAACGCGACGGCAAACAAGTATTCAAACTTCCTGCCCAAAGCCTGCACGAACGCATAACCGCCATTGTCGGCGAAGACTTTCAGACGGCATCCTTAGAAATAGACAGCGGCAACGGCGCGCTACGGCTCTACGGCGCGATTGCCAAGCCGACTTTCGCCAAAGGCAAAACCGACAAACAATATTGCTTCGTCAACCACCGCTTCGTGCGCGACAAAGTCATGCTCCATGCTGTCAAACAGGCATACCGAGACGTATTGCATAACGCACTGACGCCTGCTTTCGTCCTCTTTCTCGACCTGCCGCCCGAAGCCGTAGATGTCAACGTCCACCCGACCAAAACAGAAATCCGCTTCCGCGACAGCCAGCAGGTACACCAACTCGTGTTCCACACGCTCAACAAAGCCCTTGCCGACACACGCGCCGACCTGACCGAAAGCGTCAGCAACGCAGGCGAAGTGTTGCATGACATTACCGGCGTTACGCCTGCACCAATGCCGTCTGAAAACGACAACGAAAATCTGTTTGATAACGCATCCAACTACCCGACAGGCAACAAACCCGATACACGCAATGCCTTTGGCTCATCAGGCAAAACCGCGCCCATGCCTTACCAAGCCGCGCGTGCGCCGCAACAACACAGCCTGTCCCTGCGCGAAAGCCGCGCGGCCATGAATACTTACGCCGAGCTTTACAAAAAAACCGACGACATCGACCTTGAATTGAGCCAATTCGAGCAGGTACGTTTCGGCAATATGCCGTCTGAAATGCCTATTCCCCAAACAGATACGCCGCTTTCAGACGGCATCCCATCCCAATCCGAACTGCCGCCGCTCGGCTTCGCCATCGCCCAACTATTAGGCATCTACATCCTCGCCCAAGCCGAAGACAGCCTGCTGCTCATCGACATGCACGCCGCCGCCGAACGCGTTAACTACGAGAAAATGAAACGCCAACGTCAGGAAAACGGCAAGCTGCAAAGCCAACGCCTGCTTATTCCCTTAACCTTTGCCGCATCCCACGAAGAATGCGCCGCCCTCTCCGACCATGCCGATGCACTGGCAGGCTTCGGCTTGGAATTGTCCGACATGGGCGGCAATACCCTTGCCGTCCACGCAGTTCCCGCTATGCTCGGCAAAGCCGACGTCGTTTCACTGGCCAAAGATGTATTGGGCGAACTCGCCCAAGTCGGCAGCAGCCAAACCATCGAAGAACACGAAAACCACATCCTTGCCACCATGTCTTGCCACGGCTCAGTCCGCGCCGGCCGACAGCTGACTTTGCCCGAAATGAATGCGCTCCTGCGCGATATGGAAAACACGCCGCGCAGCAACCAATGCAACCACGGTCGTCCGACTTGGGTCAAACTGACTTTAAAAGAATTGGATGCCTTGTTTTTACGCGGACAGTGAACCCCTTCGTGAGCCGGTTCGAAAAATGCTAGAATACGCGCCCGGATACGTCCCGAACGGACAAAACGCTTAATCAAAGAGAAAAATATGGCTTATCAAGTTCTTGCACGAAAATGGCGTCCGAAAACCTTTGCCGACTTAGTCGGTCAGGAACACGTCGTCAAAGCCTTGCGCAACGCGCTGGACGAAGGCAGGCTGCACCACGCCTACCTGCTGACCGGTACGCGCGGCGTGGGCAAAACCACCATCGCCCGCATCCTTGCCAAAAGCCTCAACTGCGAAAACGCGCAACACGGCGAACCTTGCGGCGTATGCGAAAGCTGTACGCAGATCGATGCCGGGCGCTACGTCGACCTGCTGGAAATCGACGCCGCCTCCAACACAGGCATCGACAACATCCGCGAAGTATTGGAAAACGCCCAATATGCACCGACCGCTGGCAAATACAAAGTCTATATCATCGACGAAGTGCATATGCTTTCCAAAAGCGCGTTCAACGCCATGCTCAAAACGCTGGAAGAGCCGCCCGAACACGTCAAATTCATCCTTGCCACGACCGATCCGCATAAAGTCCCCGTTACCGTCTTGAGCCGCTGCCTGCAATTCGTCTTGCGCAACATGACTTCACAACAGGTTGCCGACCACCTTGCCTACGTCCTCGACAGCGAAAAAATCGCCTACGAACCCCCCGCCCTGCAACTTTTGGGACGCGCCGCCGCAGGCTCGATGCGCGACGCCCTGAGCCTGCTCGACCAAGCCATCGCCATGGGTTCGGGCAGCGTTGCCGAACAAGACGTCCGCCAAATGATCGGTGCGGTCGATAAACAATACCTTTACGAACTGCTGACAGGCATCATCAACCAAGACGGCGAAGCCCTGCTGGCAAAAGCGCAGGAAATGGCTGCGTGTGCCGTCGGCTTTGACAATGCCTTGGGCGAACTGGCCATGCTGCTGCAACACCTCGCCTTGATACAGGCGGTGCCCTCCGCTTTGGCACATGACGACCCTGACCGTGGTGTGCTGTTGCCGCTGAGCCAGACACTC
Organism: Neisseria polysaccharea; assembly: GCF_963392925.1. NCBI lineage: Bacteria > Pseudomonadati > Pseudomonadota > Betaproteobacteria > Neisseriales > Neisseriaceae > Neisseria > Neisseria polysaccharea. The sequence goes on along the minus strand of NZ_CAUJNZ010000001.1, from coordinate 146,689 downwards.
AGCGGCGAACAAATCCAGCTTTATTATCAATGCGCCATCCGCGGCAAACAGGATTTGAGCCTTGCACCCGACGAATACGCGGGCTTCGTCATGACCCTGCTGCGTATGCTGGCGTTTACACCGTTAGCGGCAGCTTCATGTGATGCAAATGCCGTGATTGAAAATACAGAATTAAAATCCCCGTCGGCACAAGCCGCCGAAAAGGAGACGGCCGCAAAAAAGCCGCTTCCCTCTAAGGCAGAAACCGCCCAAACATCCGTTCAGACTGCATCCGCGCCTGCAATGCCGTCTGAAAACAAGGTTGCCGAATCGGCTTCCGCTCAGGAAAACAACGATATTCCGCCTTGGGAAAATGCGCCGAACGATGCAGAAACCGTATCGGACGTGCCCGTGCAAGAGTTAGCGGAAAGCATTCAAACAAACTCTGAAACAACAGAGGCAAACCGCCCTTCCGCAAACAAAGCAGAAACATCGGCTGAAAATCAAGTTTCCAAGAACGAAGCAGCCGACAACGAAACCGGAGCTTCCTTGTCCGAAGTGCTGTCTGAAAACTCCATTCAGACAACACCGAATGATGAAGCCGTTGAAACGGAAGCATTTGCGCACGAAGCCCCAGCAGAACCTTTCTACGATTACGGCTTTCCGGATGATGGCTACCCCGTAGAAGACGGCGCAGAAATGCCTCCACCGCCGGATTGGGAATACGCCGCCCCTGCCGATGCGGAAGAAGAAGAGGCGGAAGAAGAGGCGGAAGAAGAAAACAACGACGACGAAGGCAGCAACGACGAAGACGGTACGCAATTCGCCCCGCCTCCTGAGTTTTCCACCGAAAACTGGGCGGCAATCGTCCGACATTTCGCCCGCAAACTCGGCGCAGCGCAAATGCTGGCGCAACACGCCGCATGGACGCAATACGATGCGGGCAGCCATCTGATGATGCTTTCGCTGACCGACGAAGCCCGCGCCACGACCAACAAAGAGCGGCTCGACAAAATCAGAACCACGCTTGCCGAAGCCTACGGCCTGCCGTTGAAGTTGCAAACCGAGCCCTGGCGCGACGACGCAGGCTGGGAAACTCCGGACATGCGCCGCCGGCGCATCCAACTTGAAGGCAGGCGGCAGGCACAGGATTTGCTCGAAGCCGACGAAACCGCACGTCGGATTTTGCAGGCTTTTGAAGCCGTATGGGAACCTGAATCTCTGGAATTGGCTGCAAACCGACCGTAAACAGATATAATGCCGTCTGAACACTTTCAGACGGCATTGCCGTTTCCCTCATTCATTCAAACACAAACAGGAGTATTCAGTATGTTCGGAAAAGCCGGATTGGGCGGCCTGATGAAACAGGCGCAGCAAATGCAGGAAAACATGAAAAAAGCGCAAGCGAAACTTGCCGAAACCGAAGTAGAAGGCGAAGCAGGCAACGGCTTGGTTAAAGTCGTGATGACCTGTTCCCACGTCGTCCGCAAAATCGACATCAGCCCCGAACTGATTCAGGAAGCCGCAGACGACAAAGAAATGCTCGAAGACCTTATCCTTGCCGCGTTCAATGCCGCCTCCGACAAAGCTGAAGAAACCACCGGCAAAACCATGGGTGCGTTCACCCAAGGGCTGCCTGCAGGCATGGGCGACTTCTTCCGCTGATCCGACTGACGCTGCAAAAATATAAATGCCGTCTGAAACCTTGTTCAGACGGCATTTTCCGTTTGACAGAGAATACGCGTGCGGATACTGTCGGTATATTAAACAAAATTTTCCTTTAAGCACCATGCTTTCCAGATTACAACAAAACCTCACACCCAAACAGGCGACCGCCGTCGGGCTGCTTGCCGTCGCCTTTTGGAGTTCGGTCATCGGACTCATCCGCACCGTCAGCCTGCACATGGGTGCGGTCGGCGGCGCGGCGATAATGTACAGTCTGGCAACCGTGTTGATTTTGATGATTTTCGGCAAACCGAATCTGAGCCGCTTCAGCAAGAGCTACCTGTTTTGGGCCAGCCTTTTCTTCGTCGGGTGCGAACTGTGCCTGTCGCTGTCCGTCGGTTTCGCCCAAAACGCCCGCCAAACCGTCGAGGTCGGCATGGTCAATTATTTGTGGCCGACCTTTACCATTATTGGCGCCGTCCTGTTCAACAGGCAGCCGGCGAAATGGTGGATTGCCTTAGGCTTTATCCTGTCTTTCGCCGGTATCGCCGTCGTATTGGGCGGAGAAGGTGGATTTTCCGTCTCCGGAATGATAGCCAACATACGCACCAATCCGACAAGCTACATCATGGCGCTTTCGGACGCGCTGTTTTGGGCGGCATACTGTACGCTGACCGCACGCGCCAAAGCACAGGGCAATGCCGTCGGCTTCTTCTTCCTGCTCGTATCCTGCATCCTGTGGGCAAAATATTTTTCAGACGGCATCGACAGCCTGAATTTCGACACTGCCTCCCTGCTCTATACCGTCTCCGCCGCATCCTGTCTGGGTTTGGGTTACGCCGTTTGGAACATCGGCATCTCGAGCGGCAACATGACCGTCCTGGCAGGCGCATCCTATTTCATCCCGATTTTCTCCGCCATGATTTCATCCATGCTGCTACATACACCACTGCCCGTCGAATTTTGGCAGGGCGCAGTTATGGTCTGCTTCGGCTCGTCCGTCTGCTGGCTGGCAACACGAAGCGGTAAGAAAACTTAGGCGGCTGTCCGAACCCATACTCGAAACGGAAAATGCCGTCCGAACCCCGACAAAACGGTTTCAGACGGCATGACGTATCAAGAAAAACGGCACTCTTTGGCGGAAGTGCCGTTTTTTCTTGATTTCAAACCTTATTCTTCGGGACGTTCGCCGTCGGTTTCGTCCTGTGTCCCTTCGGTGATGTGCATTTCTACGCCGTTGAGGGCGCGGATTTTTGCGTCGATTTCATTGGCGACTTCGGGATTTTCCTTCAGCCAGACGCGGACGTTGTCTTTGCCCTGACCGATTTTTGCGCCGTTGTAGCTGTACCACGCGCCGGATTTGTTGATGATGTCGTTTTTCACGCCGATGTCGATCAATTCGCCCTCCCAACTGATGCCTTCTCCGTAGAGGATGTCAAACTCTGCCTGACGGAACGGGGGGGCGACTTTGTTTTTGATGACTTTGACGCGGGTTTCGTTGCCCAATACTTCTTCGCCTTTTTTGATGGATCCGGTGCGGCGGATGTCGAGGCGGACGGAAGAATAGAATTTCAGCGCGTTGCCGCCGGTGGTGGTTTCGGGGCTGCCGAACATTACGCCGATCTTCATCCGGATTTGGTTGATGAACACAACCAGCGTGTTGGTTTTTTTGATGTGCCCAGTCAGTTTGCGCAAAGCCTGGCTCATCAGGCGCGCCTGCAGTCCGACATGGCTGTCCCCCATATCGCCTTCGATTTCGGCTTTGGGGACGAGTGCGGCGACGGAATCGACGACTACCATATCTATGCCGCCCGAACGGACGAGTGTGTCGCAGATTTCCAAAGCCTGTTCGCCGGTATCGGGCTGGGACAGGTAAAGCTCTTCGACTTTTACGCCGAGTTTGCGGGCGTAAACGGGATCAAAGGCGTGTTCGGCATCGACAAAGGCGCACACGCCGCCGTTTTTCTGGCATTGGGCGACGGCTTCGAGGCAGAGGGTGGTTTTGCCGGAGGATTCGGGACCGAAGATTTCGACGATGCGCCCGCGCGGCAGGCCGCCGACTCCGAGGGCGAGGTCTAATCCGAGCGATCCGGTGGAAATGACTTCGAGGTTTTCTTCCTGCTGGCTGCCGTCCATTTTCATGATGGCGCCTTTGCCGAAACTTTTTTCGATTTGCGCCAGTGCGGCGGCAAGGGCTTTGCTTTTGTCGTCTGACATTGGGGTTACTCCGGAACAAATGCGGTATGTGGGATGCGGCGCAACACGGGCTGCGGCGCGGGATGTGATGGGCGGCTATTATCGCATGTTTCCCTTTTGGGGACTACCGTCCGCTTCGGCGCAAATGCCGTCTGAAACGGTTCAGACGGCATTTGGGAAGCGTGCGTCAGGCGATTTCGAGCCACATGACCTGATAGGGCTGAAGCGTCAAATCCTGATTCAGGCTGACAGTTTTGCCACCGATGAGGTCGTGCGCCTTGAAGGGCATGGCTTGCAGGGTATGCGCGGTAACGGTTTGCGGATATTCGCTGAAGTTACCGAATGCCAAAAGCGCATTGTTGCGGATGTAGCCGATGATGTGCTTGTTGTTGGTGTTGAATGTAACCAGCCTGCCGCCGTCGAAGCGCGGATTGCTTTGGCGGACGGCAATCATATGGCGCAAGCCCTGATAGATTTGCCCGGCTGCGGTCGACGGATCGTTGCGTTGCGCGTACAGGGCTTCGTTGTAGCGCGGACGGTGCGCCCAACGGCTGTCGTCGCTTTTGTTGCTGTCTTGCGCCCAGCCGTCGTCGTTGGGCGTGCCCACTTCGTCGCCGAGGTAAATCAGTGGCAGCCCGCCGGTACTCAATGCGATGCTGTACAAAAGTTTGATGCGGCTGACGGCGTGGGGGTCATTTTGAGCCAAGCCTGCCAATGCGGCGGACGTACCGCTGACGCGGCAGTCGCCCGTGTTGGGGTTGTATTGGAAGGGTACGCCGCGCGCGAAGCTGCCGTCGAAACGGTTGACGAAGAAGCGGTTGAGGAATTGGCGGTGATCGTAGCCGCTTATGCCCAGATATGCCGCGTCTTCATCGGCAAACGTCCAGCCGATGTCGTCGTGGCTGCGGACGTAGTTGACCCAGGCGGTATGCTCGGGCAGGTTGTGGCGGTAGGTCAGCGCCTGATGGAGCAGGTTGACTTCGCGCGTGGCAAGGGTGTTCCACAACAATGCCATTTGCAGGGGGTTGTAGCCGATTTGGCATTCGTCCTGCCCGATGTATTGGACGACTTGGTCGGGGTGGACGATGGCTTCGGATTTGAAGAACACGGCGGGCGCGGCAATACGCATAACGGCATTGAACGCGCGGATGAGGGCGTGCGCCTGCGGCAGGTTTTCGCAGCTTGTACCCATTTGTTTCCAAATAAAGGCAACCGCATCCATACGCAGGATGTCAACGCCCAAGTTGGCAAGGAACAGCATTTCGCCCGCCATTGCGCGGAATACCCACGGGTTGCTGTAATTCAAGTCCCATTGGAAGGAATTGAACGTCGTCCACACCCAGCGTCCGTCTTCCAGTTGCGAGAAGCCGCCCGGGTGCTGGTCGGGGAAGATTTCGCGCAGGGTGCGGTCGTATTGGTCGGGCATCCGGCGGTCGGGGAAAATATAGTAGAAATTGTCGAAAAGCGGGTCGCCGGCGGCGCAGCGTTGCGCCCATTCGTGTTCGTTGGAGGTGTGGTTGAAGATAAAATCGACGACGGCGGAAATGCCGGCTTCGTGCAGCGCAGCAATGACTTCGCGCAAGTCGCCTATTGTGCCCAGTGCCGGATTGACATCGCGGTAGCTGCTGACCGCATAGCCGCCGTCGCTTTTGCCTTCAGGGCATTTAAACAGCGGCATCAGGTGCAGATAAGTCAAACCAAGCTCTTGAAAATAAGGAATTTTATCTTTCAAGCCCTTCAAATCGCCGGCAAACAAATCAACGTAGCACACGCCGCCAACTTGTTTGTTGGACAAAATCCAATCGGGGTTGTTTTCGCGTTCGATGTCAATGTTTTTCAGGGACGCGCTGCGTTGGGAATAGCTCTGCCATGCCTGCGCCAGCAGCATTTCCAGCATAGGCAGCAGGGCTTCGTTGTTGCCGTACACGCTGTCGAGTTCGTTCATCAATTTGTGGAAATGCGTATCCATGCGGCGCGAAAACTGCTGCCAGTCTTCCGATTTTTCGATGCCGGCGCGCTGTTCAGGCGTGTAGATGTCCAAGATGCGCGTTTTGAGGTGCTGTAAAATCAAACCGACTTGCTGCGTGGGGGTCAACATGATGCCTGCTCCGATTCTGAAGTTTCCGACCGGCGGTCTGCCGCCGTATCCTGCAAATGCCGTGTAGGGCGTGTCGTGCAATCATACTGCAAGAACTGCGGACTGACTAGAAAAGACAGGGCTTGTGCCAAGTCTGCATTCCGATATGCGGATGCTGCTTGATTCATATCAAGCCGGCCGCACAGAAATGCCGTCTGAAACATTGCCTGTGCCTTTGCTATAATTGCGTCTTTACCGTTCCCTTCAGCCGCAACAACCGCCATGCACACCAGCCTTACCGTCAAAAATACCGTTATCGGAAGCGGACGCACCAAAATCGCCGTGCCGCTTGTCGCCCGCGATGCCGCCGAACTTTCCGCCGTACTTGACCAAATCAAAAACCTGCCCTTCGACATCATCGAGTTCCGCGCCGACTTTTTGGAATGCGCGGGCAGCATCGGCGAAGTATTGCGCCACACGCAGACCGTCCGCGACGCACTGCCCGACAAACCGCTGCTGTTTACGTTCAGACGGCATGGCGAAGGCGGCTCGTTCCCGTGTTCGGACGATTATTATTTCGAACTGCTCGACGCGCTGATCGAAAGCCGCCTGCCCGACATTATCGATATCGAGCTGTTTTCCGGTGAAACCGCCGTCCGGCGCGCCGTGGCAAATGCTCAAAAAAACGGCATCGCCGCCCTGCTCTGCAATCATGAGTTTCACCGCACGCCGCCGCAAGAAGAAATCGTATGCCGTCTGAAACAGATGGAGGACTGCGGCGCGGACATCTGCAAAATTGCGGTGATGCCGCAAAGCGCGGAAGATGTGCTGACTTTGCTTTCTGCCACGCTCAAAGCGAAACAGCTTGTCGCCAAACCGCTTGTTACGATGTCGATGGGGCAAAAGGGGGCGGTCAGCCGCCTTGCCGGACAAACGTTCGGCTCAAGCATCACGTTCGGTTCGGGAACGCAAAACTCCGCGCCGGGGCAAATCGGCGTATCCGCCCTCCGTGCGGCACTCGACTGCCTCGAAAGCGGCGCAGACTGATTTCAGACGGCATCAAAACATGATGAAACTCAATCCCCAACAGCTCGAAGCCGTCCGTTACCTCGGCGGCCCCCTGCTCGTCCTTGCCGGCGCAGGCAGCGGCAAAACCGGTGTGATTACGCAAAAAATCAAGCATTTGATTGTCAACGTCGGCTATCTGCCACATACCGTTGCCGCAATTACCTTTACCAACAAAGCCGCTGCGGAAATGCAGGAGCGCGTCGCCAAAATGCTGCCTAAGTCGCAAACGCGCGGACTGACGATTTGCACGTTCCACTCTTTGGGCATGAAGATTCTGCGCGAAGAGGCGAACCATATCGGTTACAAAAAAAACTTCTCCATCCTCGATTCCACCGACAGCGCCAAAATCATCGGCGAACTCTTAGGTGGTACGGGCAAAGAAGCTGTATTCAAGGCGCAACATCAAATTTCCCTGTGGAAAAACGATTTAAAAACGCCTGAAGACGTACTTCAGACGGCATCGAACATTTGGGAACAACAAACCGCACGCGTGTATGCGAGCTATCAGGAAACCTTACAAAGCTATCAGGCAGTGGACTTCGACGACTTAATCCGCCTGCCTGCCGTGCTGTTGCAGCAAAACAGCGAAGTGCGCAACAAATGGCAGCGGCGGCTGCGTTATCTGTTGGTTGACGAATGCCAAGATACGAATACCTGCCAATTTACGTTGATGAAACTTCTGACCGGCGCGGAAGGTATGTTTACCGCCGTCGGCGACGACGACCAGTCCATCTACGCATGGCGCGGTGCGAACATGGAAAACCTGCGCAAAATGCAGGAAAACTATCCGCAGATGAAGGTCATCAAACTGGAGCAAAACTACCGCTCCACCGCGCGGATTCTCAAAATCGCCAACAAAGTCATCGAAAACAACCCCAAGCTGTTTACCAAAAAACTTTGGTCGAAATTGGGCGAAGGCGAACCCATCAAAGTCGTTGCCTGCCAAAACGAGCAGCACGAAGCCGAGTGGGTCGTCAGCCAAATCGTCAAACAAAAACTCATCGGCGGCGACAAAACCCAATATGCCGATTTCGCCGTGTTATACCGCGGAAAGCATCAGGCGAGGATTTTCGAAGAAGCATTGCGCGGCGCGCGCATCCCCTACCGTCTCTCCGGCGGACAAAGCTTTTTCGACAAAGCCGAAATCAAAGACGTGTTGTCTTATGTGCGGCTGCTTGCCAACCCCAACGACGATCCCGCCTTTCTGCGTGCCGTTACCACGCCCAAACGCGGCATCGGCGATGTAACACTGGGCAAGCTCAACACTTACGCGCACGAACACGAATGCAGCCTGTATGAAGCCGCGCAAAACGAAGAAGCCCTTGCCACGCTGAACAATACCAACCGCCAACACCTGCAAGCCTTTATGGATATGTTCGGCAGCTACCGCGCCAAAGCCGAAACAGGCGAAGCAGGCGAGTTCATCAACAGCCTGCTCGAAGAAATCGACTATGAAAACCATTTGATGCAAAACGAAGAAGGCAAGGCCGGCGAAATCAAATGGCGCAACGTCGGCGAGTTGGTATCATGGTTTGCGCGAAAAGGCGGAGAAGACGGCAAAAACATCATCGAACTCGCCCAAACCGTCGCCTTGATGACGCTTTTGGAAGGAAAAGACGAAGAAGAAACCGATGCCGTCTCGCTATCCACGCTACACGCCGCCAAAGGTTTGGAGTATCCGTATGTTTTCCTTGTCGGTTGCGAAGAAGGTGTTTTGCCGCACAACGACAGCATCGAAGAAGGCAACGTCGAAGAAGAACGCCGCCTGATGTACGTCGGCATCACCCGCGCCAAACGCCAACTCACACTGACCCACTGCGTCAAACGCAAAAAACAAGGCATATGGCAGTTCCCCGAACCCAGCCGATTCATAGACGAAATGCCGCAGGAAGATTTGAAAATCCTGGGGCGCAAAGGCGGCGAACCGATTGTCAGCAAAGAAGAAGGCAGACGCAACCTTGCCGATATAATCGGAAGGCTCGACAGCATGAAAAAAAGCGGCGCGGCGGATTAAACCGGAGCCGCAATGCCGTCTGAAGGCTTCAGACGGCATATTTTTTGGACGGCGCGCGTAAAGCGGTTTACGCCCACAAATCCTGCTGCTGGTTTTTCGGCACAAGATGCCCCACGCCGATACCGATAAGGCGGAACGCGTCTTCCGTCTGCGGCGGGACGCGCGCCATCAACATTTGCACAGCCTGCAGCAGAGCTACGCAGTCGGGCAATACGGAGGAATAAGTCAGCGTGCGCGTGATGATGCGGAAATCGTAGGTCTTCAGCTTGAGCGTTACGCTTTGGGCTTCGACGTTTTTGCGCGTGATTTGCCGCCACAGGTCTTCGGCAAGATGGGGCAGGTGTCCGGCAGCCTGCTCGAGCGGCAGGTCTTCGGGCAGGGTGATTTCTGTGGAGATTTGGAGGCGTTCGCGTTCGGCTTTGACGGGGCGTTCGTCCGTACCGCGCGCCAAATCATAGAGGCGGTAGCCGTAGCGTCCGAAATGGTTTAAGAGCTCGCCGCGCTCGAAACGGCGCAAGTCGCCCGCCGTCTGCATACCCAGCGACTGCATTTTTTTCAGCGTTACCTTGCCCACTCCGGGGATTTTGCCCAAAGGCAGGGTTTCCAAAAATGCCATGACTTTTTGCGGCGGCAACACAAACTGCCCGTTCGGCTTGCGCCAGTCCGACGCGATTTTCGCCAGAAATTTGTTCGGCGCGATGCCTGCGGATGCGGTCAAACCCGTTTCCGCAAAAATGGCGGCACGGATTTCTTTAGCAACTTCGCTGGCGTAAGGGATGTTTTTGAAATTACGGGTAACGTCAAGATAGGCTTCGTCCAGCGACAGGGGTTCGATTAAATCGGTATAACGCCTGAATACGGCGTGAATCTGCGCGGAAACCTGACGGTACAAGTCGAAATGCGGCGGCACATACACCGCTTGCGGACACAGCCTTTTCGCCGTTGCCACCGACATCGCGGAATGCAGCCCGAACTGCCGTGCCTCATACGATGCGGCGCAAATCACCGAACGCGCGCCCTCCCACGCGACGACCACCGGCCGCCCTTTCAAATGCGGCTGTTCGCGCAGCTCTACCGATGCGTAGAATGCGTCCATGTCGATGTGGATAATTTTGCGTGAAGACATCGGCTCTTCTGAGGATAAAAGGGATATTCTACTGCCGGCATCGGGCAAATTCCAAATATACTAACAGGTTAAATACAAAAAAGTTGGCTGGATTAATTTTGGAAACTTATAAAAATAATGGTTTTTATCAAGCAGAAAGAAACAATAATGGAAATTATGATATCGTAAGAAAAAGATTATCTGAAAAAATATTACCAAAATACAAGCAATATATTGATTCACTTAGATAATACTGGTGCCGGATTTAAAATTCAGCAGCGTAGAAAACAAATCAGAGCACAAATTTCAGCCAGACAATTGAGAAGATAAAAGATGAATAAAAATATACTTTATATATTTTCTTTATTAATCGCTATTGTTATTTTTTTTATATTTGAAAAGAATGTAATAAGAAAAATAAGTTTTGATTATAATAAAAAAGAATTCTTAATTAGTGATATAACGAACTTTAACTGGGATTATGTAAAACTGTATATAATCAATTCAGATTTCCAAAAAATTGTTTTTTATTATAAAGGTAAGATAGTTTTTGAGGAATTAATAGAACTAGACAGAGAAGGGAATGTTTTACCTCAATATCTATTTGATTCAGATTTGGAAAATATTGAATATTACGAATGTGATTACAAGAATGGCAAGATGCAACTTTTAAAAAAAGAAAAATCACATTTTTCTGATGAATATTTTTATTATTATAAACCTATAAACTGTAGACCGAAACTTTTGTAAAACTATCCGTCGTCATTACTGCCTAGTCGGTAATGCATTTTTTAGTAGTATTTGAAAAAGTATGATGATAAAAACGGTCAAGCCTAATTTTTTCATAAAATCCAGCAGAGCAAGGCAGAAAAAAACACCCAAATTGGCTATAATCCCGAAAAACACACTCAAGGACAACAACATGGCAGCCTCGCCCGAAGCAAAATTCACTGAAGAAAAGATTTTGTGGGTCAAACACCACACGCCGAAACTCATCACTTTCGCCATCAGCCGTCCCGAATCCTACCGTTTTAAAGCCGGACAGTTCTCCCGACTCGGTTTCTACGAAGGTGAAGGCTTTATTTGGCGTGCCTACTCCATCGTTTCCGCAGAATATGCCGACACGCTCGAATATTTTGCCGTACTCATCCAAGACGGCCCCATGTCGGCCCGTTTCGCCAAAATGCAACAGGGCGACACCATCCTGCTCGATAAAAATGCCACCGGCTTCCTCCTACCCGAACGCTTCCCCGACGGCAAGGATTTGGTGATGCTCTGCACCGGCTCCGGCATCGCCCCCTTCCTTTCCATTCTCAAACAACCCGAAATCCGGCAGCGTTTCGATACCGTCAACCTGATACATTCTGTATCTTTTCCCGAAGAATTGATTTTCAACGACCGGCTCGCCGCATTGTCCGAACATCCCCTGGTAGGCGAATACGGACACTCGTTCCGTTTCGTCCCTGTTACCACCCGTGCCGCCAACCCCTCGGGCTTAGGCGGAAAACGCATTCCGGAACTCTTAAAAAACAACAGCATCGAACAGGCGCTGCATACCAAGTTCACCCCGGAATCCACACGGTTTATGATTTGCGGCAACCCGGAAATGGTCAAAGACACTTTCCAAACGCTGCTCGGTATGGGTTACGCCATGCACCGTAACCGCATTCCCGGTCAAATCATGATGGAAAACGGCTTCTAAAAACCACCCTGCTTGTCCGATGCCTTCGGATGGACGGGCAAACCGACACGGCACAAAAACCGCGTCGGCAAAAATGCCGTCTGAAAAAATTCAGACGGCATCTTCGGATACATTACCTGCAAACGGCAACACATTCCAACCCAAACCGATTAGGAAATCAATACGAACGGCTGTTTACATACTTGCCGGCTTTCGCCAAGCAATATCGATTTAACCAATTTCCTTAATATTTTTCCTGTCCGTTTTAAACTTCGCCTTAAACGCATCCGGTAAATCTTTATCGAAATACCAAAGCCCGTCATCCATTTCTAATGCGCCGCCCATTCCATGCAGAACAACTTTTTCCCCCGTTAAAGGATCGGTTTCGGTAATTTCCACCTCATGCATTTTTCCCCAATCCAAAACAGGCAACTTGTGTGCAAACGCCAAAACCTGTTCGTCAGAACGGCCACACGCCTCATCGCATTTACCCGAAACATATACGGGACAAGGCTCATCCTCTGCATAACCGTCCGGCAGGATACCGGCTGCGGCAGGACACAATCCATATGTTTCCGCCCACGACGATAAAGCCCGCCTCGCCGCCTTTTTATTGGCAAATAATCCGGTAGGCGGATTATCCGTCACACCGTTTTTCAAAGCCGCTGTTTTCGCATTCAATATGCCGTCTGAACCTTTTTCAAACCTGACGGTCGTAAATGTTTTCAGCAGATTTTTGGCAGATACGTAACAATCCGCCCCATAATGCCTGACCAATTCCGCTTTAACCTTATGGGCATGCAGCCTGCCCAATGCGGGAAAAAAACGGACTTCCTCCGTATTGCACCAATCAAACGGGGCTTTTCCGGCATCCAATAAAGCCGAAACCTCGCTATATACCCGTTCAAACGTACCGATGTAATTTACTTTCCCTCCGCCGTCGAAACAAGCCAGCACCCCCATACCGTCAGGCAAACCGTACAACTGTTGCCTCAACCGTTCGGGCAGCGCGGCAGGCAACGGTTTCGGATTCATCAAACGGAAACACTGCCTGATCCATGCCTCAACCCCATGTTCCGACAGGCTGTATTCCAAATAATCACACAATGCCGATACATCCGCCATCGCACGATGCCTGTCTTCCACAACAATCCCCAACCTTTCGATGATACTGTCCAGGCTGTGCTTGTAAAATTGCGGATACAGACACCGGGACAGCTGCACACTACACAAAGCAGGCGATGAAAATCCGATACCCGCACGATGAAACTCATGCTTTAAAAACGTATAGTCGAAACGGCTGTTATGTGCAATCAACACACAACCCTTCAATACCGAAAACAACTCGCCGGCAATCTCTGCAAAAACAGGCGCATCGGCAACCATGCCGTCTGAAATCCCCGTCAGCTCCGCCACAAACTGCGGAATCGGTTTTTGAGGATTGACCAGCCATTCATGCCTCACCACCCTTCCCTGCTCAAACTTGACCAAAGCTACTTCGGTTACCCTGTCTTCATGCAGATTGCCGCCCGTCGATTCCAAATCAACCACGGCAACCGGCATTCCAAACCGTAAAAATACCTTTTCCAGCAAGGGCCAGCGGGAAGCAACAATCATTTTATTCTCTTTAAATTCAAACAACAAACCGATATTTTACACTTTTAAGGCATTTCATCCAACAAAACAATTGACAGAATCCGACGATTACCCTAAAATTCAAATCTTTCTTGCAGCGCACCCGTAGCTCAGTTGGATAGAGTATCTGGCTACGAACCAGAGGGTCGGGCGTTCGAATCGCTCCGGGTGCGCCAGTAAGAAAATACAATATGCGCCCATCGTCTAGCGGTTAGGACATCGCCCTTTCACGGCGGTAACCGGGGTTCGATTCCCCGTGGGCGTGCCAAATTCCAAATCCCCGAGATTATCCCTCGGGGATTTTTTATTGCCTCGGCAACTCGTTACCATAGTTAAAATTTAACAAGCACTATTTTCACTTTTTATCCTTTCCTACAACTTCGAATTTACGTATCCACATAAATTTATATTTTCTACAATTTCAATACTATCTAATTATTGCTTATTCATTTTTCTTATAGTAACTGGGATATAGAGGGTGTTCAAATAAACCATCATCAATCATTTTCTCAATCTTCGCCGGCAAATCAACTTTATATACTTTGTTATAAATAGCTGTGCTTAAACATTCAAATCCGCCTCCCGAAGAAGCATCACCTAAAAAATTTTGAATTGCTTCTATATCGGGATAATGATCAGGATTATGTAGATAACGCATATATTCCTCTAAAACTCGTCTAATGTATAGAAAGTCTTTCAGGTTCATTGTTATTTTTTCCTTATCAGAAATAGCATCTAATCCATATTCAACGATATCTTTTATACTTGTATATTTTATCATCATCTTTACCTACCCCCTTCATCAGAATCTCAGACGTAATCGAATCATATTCAAACCTTTGCCGTGCAAACCGATATCCCATAACCGGATGCGGTGTCCGTCCAACATTTTACCCGATTGAAACGCCTGATACATTGCACCCCATCAACGTGGCATTACTTTTCTTAACAATCCCCTTTGACAGCAACTGACTAGGGCTTTTTTATGCCATCATCAAATTTATAGTGGATTAACTTTAAACCAGTACGGCGTTGCCTCGCCTTGCCGTACTATTTGTACTGTCTGCGGCTTCGTCGCCTTGTCCTGATTTAAATTTAATCCACTATAATATTTTCTTTCCCGATTGAAACAGGCATAACGGCATATGCCCGAAGCCCCGGCTGCTTTCTTGTTTACCGCTACGATATTTAGAGTATAATACCAAATTTGAGCAATGGTTCTAAAACAGTTAGAACCATTTTTCATGAGCCTGACTGATTCGTATACTCGGAGAAACTGATGCAGAATATTTTTGACCCTTTGATTATTCGTGGAAAATCCCTTATCCCCATCGTGCAAGGCGGTATGGGGGTCGGTGTTTCCGCATCGGGTTTATCCAGTGCAGTGGCGCGTGAAAACGGCATCGGAACGATTGCCAGTGTGGATTTGCGCCACCTTCACGAAGACCTGCTCGCCGAATCCCAAATCAATCCGAGTGAAGAGAAATATACGTCTTTGAACTGTACCGCATTGGACAGGGAAATCCAAAAAGCCAAAAGTGCTTCAGAGGGGAAAGGGCTGATTGCGGTCAACGTGATGAAGGCGGTCAAAGACCACGCCGCGTATGTCCGCCAGGCTTGCGAATCAGGGGCGGATGCGGTCGTGATGGGCGCAGGTCTGCCTTTGGACCTGCCGGAAATGACCGAGGGCTATCATAAAGATGTTGCGCTGCTGCCGATTCTGTCCGAATCGCGCGGTATTAATATCGTCTTGAAACGTTGGATGAAAAAAGGCATATTGCCCGATGCGATTGTAGTCGAACATCCTGCCCACGCGGCCGGACATTTGGGCGCGTCAACCGTTGAAGGCGTAAACGATGCCAAATTCGATTTCAAACGCGTCATCGAAGAAACGTTTGAAGTGTTTAAAAATTTGGGGCTGGAAAGCGAAAAAATCCCGCTTATTTTGGCAGGCGGTATGGCAAATTTTGAAAAAGTCAAAACCGCCCTAAAGAACTGGGGAGCCTCCGCCGTTCAAATCGGTACGGCTTTTGCCGTTACCGAAGAAGGGGACGCGCACCTTAACTTCAAAAAAACGCTTGCCGGCGCAGAAACGGAAAAAGTCGTCGAATTTATGTCTGTGGCGGGGCTGCCGGCGCGCGGTGTCCGCACCAAATTCCTAGACAGCTACATCAAGCGTGAAGGCAAACTTCAGGCAAACGCCAAAGCCGACCCGCGTCGCTGTACCCAAGGTTTAAACTGCCTGACCAGCTGCGGCCTGCGCGACGGGCTTTCCAAAGCAGGGCAATTCTGTATTGATATCCAGCTTGCTGCCGCATTCCGTGGAGAAGTGGATAAAGGCCTGTTCTTCAGAGGTAAAGACCCTCTTCCCTTCGGCAATGCCATCCGCACCGTCCGCGAGACGATACAATATCTGCTGACGGGGAGCGAACCTGTTGCAACGCTCGGACGCTGACATCAGGTAGGATTTGATTTGCAAACAAAATGCCGTCTGAAGGGCTTTCGGACGGCGTTTTTCAGGTTGTGTTCCGGAATAGTGTCGAAAAAACGGAGAAAAATAAAAAACGTTTTGATGTGAACAAAACGCCTTCCGCATTGTGTCGGGCATACAACACAAATGCCGTCTGAAGCCTTTCAGACGGCATTTTTCAGGCTGCGTTTCGGAATAGTGTCGAAAAAACGGAGAGAAATAAAAACGTTTTTACGTGAACAAAACGCCTTCTGCATTGTGTCAGGCATACAACATAAATGCCGTCTGAAGCCCTTCAGACGGCATTTTTCAGGCTGCGTTTCGGAATGGTGTTAAAAAATAAACGGGATGAGATACATTTATTTTCGTCCGGCAAATCAGACCATCACGCCGAATAATCAAACAATGCCTGTCCGACATTGCATATAACAAACCAATGCAATGAAAACACGGCTTTTTATTTGCCCCCGGCATTATTGAAAAGTTTGTCCATCGGGGTCAGATCGACCGCATTGCCCTGGCTGGTAATCCATTTGTTCTCGACGCGCCACACGCCTGCCGCGTCCTCCACGCGCACATACCAGTGGTTGGTCGGCGGAAGGGTTTTGAACACCGCCTCATATTCCGCCCTGCCGTTCTGCGCGCTGCCGACGGGCTTGAGGGCGACGGTTTGATCGTCCGCCTTGCGGGTCGGGTGCATCAGCAGCAGGTTCAAAGGCTGTTTGCCGTCAAACTCGCCGCCGACAAACACTTTTGCCGCATTCATATCGGGGGAAATGAGGACCTGCACCCCGATATGCCGTCTGACGGCTTCTTCATCCCGATGAAGCTGGATGTCGATATGCTTGCCGTCTTTATAATAATCGTCCGTAACCAAATCTGTCGCGTGCTGTTGCGCGACAAAAAACATAGCGACGCTGGCGATGACGACAAAAATCGGTCCCGCCATCAAGACCCACGGCCAGACGTGTTTGTACCAAGGTTTGATTGGAGTGTTTTGAGACACGGTTATTCTCCGATAAAGGTTGCATCTTCTTCCAAGACGACCGGCTTGCCGTCGGGTGCGCCGCTTTCGCGGTATTGGAAGGTAAATTCGATAGGGTGGCTGCCTTTGTCCGCGTATTCCGGAATGGTGGACACTTGGACGGGAAGGGTTACTGTTTCGCGCGGGGCAACCTTGATACCGCCTTCGGGCAGCCCGGTCAGAGCGATTTCGTCAAAGCCTTTGACACTTGCGCTAACCAACTGTTCTTTTTCGCTGTTGTTGATGATACGCAGGCTGTATGCGTTTTCCAGCCAGCCTTTGGCGTTTTCGCGCACCATTACGCCACGGTCTTTCAAAATATCGACTTCGACCATTTTGCGCGTGGACAAACCGACCAAAAAGGCGGCGATAACCACTGCCAACACCGCGCCGTAACCTGCCACGCGCGGTCTGAGCAGCCGTTTTTTAATGTCTTTTTCAGAATATTCGTGCTCCAGCGCGCTTTCGGTCGTATAACGGATTAATCCGCGCGGATAGCCCATTTTGTCCATAATCTCATCGCACGCGTCGATACAGGCGGCGCAGCCGATACATTGGTATTGCAGACCGTTGCGGATGTCGATGCCGACAGGGCAGACTTGGACGCACATCGCACAGTTGATGCAGTCGCCCAACCCCGCCTCTTCCTTGTTGACCGTTTTCTTGCGCGCGCCGCGCGGTTCGCCGCGTTCCGCGTCATAAGAAACAATCAGCGTGTCTTTGTCGAACATCGCGCTTTGGAAACGTGCGTAGGGACACATATGCAGGCACACTTTTTCGCGCATAATGTGGGCGAAGAAGAAGGTCATAAAGCCGTAAAATGCCGCGGCAAACATCGCGCCGCCACCTGCTGCTCCGGTGAATAAATCGGGAACGAACTGGCGGATAGGGACAAACCAGCCTGCAAACGTGATGCCCGTCCACGCGCAGACAAGGAAAATCAGCAGGTATTTGGTGGCTTTGATGCGGATTTTGGTGAAATTCCACGGCGATTTTTCCAGTTTCAGCCGTTTGTTTCTATCGCCTTCGACCAGGTTGTCAATCCACAGCATAATTTCGGTGTAAACCGTTTGCGGGCAGGAATAGCCGCACCACAGTCGCCCTGCAATCGTCGTCCACCAAAACAGCCCGAAGGCGCAAATCATCAGCAGCAGAGCAAGGTAAATCAGATCGCCCATCCCCAACGACAATCCGAAAATGAAGAAATGCCGTTCGGGGATATTGAAAACGACAGCCTGCCTGCCGCTCCAGTTGAACCACGGAATCACATAAAACACAAACTGGGTCGCCAACACTGCGGCGATACGCAATTTGGCAAACCGCCCTTCCGCTTTTTTCGGATGGATGCGTTCGCCTTCGGGATGGATTTGAATCACGCTGGCACGCGGATCAAACGTTTTTTTCACTTTCGGTGCGGCTTTTGTTTTTTCGGACGGGCTGCGCTCGGGTTCCGGATTACCGGCTTGATTTTCCGTGGTCATGCTACGTTCCTTGATTTTTGATTAATGGTTTGTCCGTCGTGGCTACTGTTTTCTTTTCAGACGGCATTTTGCTTTTTTGATGTCTTTACGTTTTGATATTTTCAGAAAATATATTTTTCTCAAAATACACTCTTGCTATTGTACAACTTTATGCACTTATTGATACGCAAAAAGATAAATATCCGAACAATACCGCCCCAAATGCACCTCCCCTTCACGGACAAAGCCATATATGCTGAAAACTTCCTTATTTGAATATAATTAAAAAACAACAGGTAAGAAATAAATAGGCAAATGACTGCAAAAAACGTCGATACCCCATCATAAACAAGCACTATTTATTTAATAAATAATTTGTAACACTTTGTTTTCAAAAGTATAGAAACACCTTTCACATCCAAGCTGAAACCGATATCCCGATACCCGGAGCATATATCCTTCCGGCACAGCCGTACCGCCCGCTCCTCCTTTTCTTGAAAGCATATACGAATCGGGCGATAATCAATGCCGTCTGACCATCCACTTATCCAAAACACCAGCAAGGAAAATACAAAATGTCTCAACTGGCAAACGCAATCCGCTTCCTCTCCGCAGATGCCGTTCAAAAAGCAAATTCCGGCCACCCCGGCGCGCCTATGGGCATGGCGGAAATAGCAGAAGTATTGTGGACGAAATTCCTGCATCACAATCCCGCCAACCCCAAATTCTACAACCGCGACCGCTTCATCCTCTCCAACGGCCACGCGTCCATGCTGTTGTACAGCCTGCTGCACCTGACCGGCTACAACCTGAGCATTGAAGACCTGAAAAACTTCCGCCAGCTGCACAGCAAAACCCCCGGCCATCCCGAATACGGCTACACCGACGGCGTGGAAACCACGACCGGCCCGCTGGGACAAGGCATTGCCAACGCAGTGGGCATGGCATTAGCCGAAAAAATCCTTGCCGCCGAATTTAATAAAGATGGTTTGAACATCGTCGATCATTACACCTACGTCTTTATGGGCGACGGCTGCCTGATGGAAGGCGTATCGCACGAAGCCTGCTCGCTCGCCGGCACATTAGGCTTGGGCAAACTGATTGTTTTGTATGATGACAACAATATTTCCATCGACGGCAAAGTGGACGGCTGGTTTACCGAAAACATCCCGCAACGCTTTGAAAGCTACGGCTGGCACGTCGTTCCCAATGTAAACGGCCACGACACCGCCGCCATTCAAGCCGCCATCGAAGCCGCCCGCGCCGAAACCGGCAAACCGTCCATCATCTGCTGCAAAACCTTAATCGGCAAAGGCAGCGCCAACAAAGAAGGCAGCCACAAAACCCACGGCGCGCCTTTGGGTGCGGACGAAATCGAAGCCACGCGCAAACATTTGGGTTGGGCTTATCCTGCGTTTGAAATCCCGCAAGAAATTTACGATGCGTGGAATGCCAAAGAAAAAGGCGCGAAACTGGAAGCCGAATGGAACGAACTGTTCGCGCAATACCAAGCCAAATATCCTGCCGAAGCCGCAGAATTCGTGCGCCGCATGGATAAAAAACTGCCGGACAATTTCGACACCTACGTTCAGACGGCATTGAAAGAAGTGTGCGCCAAAGCCGAAACCATCGCTACCCGCAAAGCCAGCCAAAACAGCATCGAAATCTTGGCAAAAGAGCTGCCCGAACTGGTGGGCGGTTCTGCCGACCTGACCCCGTCCAACCTGACAGACTGGTCAAACAGCGTCTCCGTTACCCGCGACAAAGGCGGCAACTACATCCACTACGGCGTGCGCGAGTTCGGTATGGGCGCGATTATAAACGGTTTGGTATTGCACGGCGGCATCAAACCCTTTGGTGCAACTTTCCTGATGTTCAGCGAATACGAGCGCAACGCCTTGCGCATGGCGGCGCTGATGAAAATCAACCCTGTGTTCGTGTTCACCCACGATTCCATCGGTTTGGGCGAAGACGGTCCGACCCATCAGCCTATCGAGCAAACCGCTACCCTGCGCCTGATTCCGAATATGGACGTATGGCGGCCGTGCGACACCGCCGAATCTCTGGTCGCTTGGGCAGAAGCCGTCAAAGCCGCCGATCACCCGTCCTGCCTGATTTTCAGCCGTCAAAACCTGAAATTCCAAGCACGCAGCGAGCAACAACTGAACGACATCAAACGCGGTGGCTACGTCATCAGCGAAGCCCAAGGCAACGCCCAAGCCGTCATCATTACCACCGGTTCCGAAGTCGAGCTGGCTTTGGAAGCGCAAAAAGCCCTCGCTGCGCAAAACATCGCCGTACGCGTCGTTTCCATGCCGTCCACCAACGTCTTCGACCGCCAAGACGCCGCCTATCAAGCCGCCGTCCTGCCCGAAGGTCTGCCGCGCATCGCCGTAGAAGCCGGACACGCCGACGGTTGGTACAAATACGTCGGTCTGAACGGCGCAGTCGTCGGCATCAACCGCTTCGGCGAATCCGCCCCTGCCGAACTGCTGTTCAAAGAATTCGGCTTTACCGTGGACAATGTGGTCGATACTGTGAAATCAGTGCTGTAACCCCACACCTGAACAAATGCCGTCTGAAACCAATTAGGGCTTCAGACGGCATTTTTATATTCTCGCTG
Source organism: Neisseria polysaccharea (assembly GCF_963392925.1). Taxonomy (NCBI): domain Bacteria; kingdom Pseudomonadati; phylum Pseudomonadota; class Betaproteobacteria; order Neisseriales; family Neisseriaceae; genus Neisseria; species Neisseria polysaccharea. The sequence continues at coordinate 125,692 of NZ_CAUJNZ010000001.1, read as the reverse complement.
CCATGATGCTTTCTCATCCCACCAATCTCCATTATAATATTTGCGAATCACTCTTATTCACATTTAAAAAGGAGAAACGCATGAGCACCCGTACCGAACACGACACCATGGGCAATGTCGAAGTCCCGTCCGAAGCCTATTGGGGCGCGCAGACCCAGCGCAGCCGCAACAATTTCAAAATCGGCGGCGAAACCCTGCCGCAGCCGCTGATTTATGCTTTGGCGCTGGTAAAAAAAGCCGCAGCCGCCACCAATGTTTCCCTCGGCAGGATTAAGCCCGAACAGGCGGATTTGATTACGCAGGCGGCGGATGATGTACTGAACGGCAAGCTCGACGGGCAGTTTCCTTTAGTGGTGTGGCAGACCGGCTCCGGCACGCAGTCCAATATGAACATGAATGAAGTGCTGGCGAACCGCGCCAACGAAATCGCCGGTACGGGTTTGGCGGCGTATCAGCCCGTCCATCCCAACGATCATGTGAACCACGCACAATCGACCAATGATGCGTTCCCGACCGCCATCCACGTCGCCGCCGCGATTGAAATCAATCGCCACCTTATTCCGGCGGTAAAAGCCCTGCGCGACACGTTAGACAAAAAAGCCCAAGCCTTCGCCCCCATCGTCAAAATCGGCCGCACCCACTTGCAGGACGCGACGCCGCTGACTTTGGGTCAAGAATTTTCCGGCTACGTTTCCCAGCTCGACCACGGCTTAGGCCGTCTGAACGACGCGCTCAAAGGTTTGTACGAACTCGCCTTAGGCGGCACAGCAGTTGGCACAGGTTTGAACAGCCATCCCGAATACGCCGAAAAAGCCGCTGCCAAGCTCGCCGAATTGTCCGGCCTGCCGTTTGTCAGCGCACCGAATAAATTTGAAGCCTTGGGCGGACGCGATGCCGCCGTTTCCGCTTCGGGCGCATTGAAAACACTGGCGGCAAGCCTGAACAAAATCGCCAACGACATCCGCTGGCTGGCAAGCGGCCCTCGCTGCGGTTTGGGCGAAATCAAAATCCCCGAAAACGAGCCGGGTTCGTCCATCATGCCGGGCAAAGTCAACCCGACCCAATGCGAAGCGATGACCATGGTGTGCTGTCAAGTGTTCGGCAACGACGTTACCATCGGTATGGCGGGCGCGTCGGGCAATTTCGAGCTGAACGTCTATATGCCCGTTATCGCTTACAACCTCTTGCAATCCATCCGCCTCTTGGGCGACGCGTGCAACAGCTTCAACGAACACTGCGCCGTCGGCATCGAGCCCGTACCGGAAAAAATCGACTATTTCCTGCACCATTCCCTGATGCTCGTTACCGCGCTGAACCGCAAAATCGGCTACGAAAACGCCGCCAAGGTCGCCAAAACCGCCTATAAAAACGACAAATCGTTGCGCGAAACCGCCATCGAATTGGGCTTGTTGACGGGCGAAGAGTTTGATGAGTTGGTCGTTCCTGCCGATATGGTTCATCCGCGCTAATCTTTCCCTCAAATAAAATGCCGTCTGAAACCTCTTTCAGACGGCATTTTCCGTTGCCTGCAAACTAGCGGCGTTTGAACAGCCTGTCCCCCACCGCCGCCGTAACCGCTCCCCCGACCACGACCAGTGCACCGGCATAACCCAAACCGTTCATATCCGGCGCGGCAAAAGTATCAGGCATCACATAATGCCCGAGCACAGCAGCTTTTGCGCCACGGCATAACACACCCAGGCCATACTGCCTGCCGCACACAGCAACACGCCTTGCGCATACGCGCCCAAACCCGACAACTCGCCGAATTTATCGTTAAAAAACATAAGCAAACCGGCAAGCAGCAAAACCAAGCCGATTTTCTGAGCGGCAGTCATCCGGTCTTTAAACACCAACACGCCGACAACAATCATCGTAAACGGCGAAATCTGCCACAAAACCTGCGTCGTGGTCGGCGAAATATAATGCAGCCCTTGGGCAATCAGCACAAAGTTTGCCGAAATGCCCGCCACACCGAGCAGCAGCAGTCTGAATGACCGCCAAGAAAAATCCCGCCGCTTCGGCAGCCGCCCGCCCAATGCCAGCAAAACAAACAATACCGCCGCCGCCACGGTAAAACGCACCCACACCAGCGTCGGCGCATCGACAAACTTCAATACCTGCCGCACGGCAATCGGCAGCGTTCCCCACGTCATCGCCGCCAAAAGTGCCAGCGAGAAGCCCAAGAGCGGCCTTTGGTTTTCCATCCTGATTTCCCTATTTTTAAACAACCGTATTGCCGGACGATGCCGGTTTGCCGCATCGGGCAATAATGGTTCAAGCGTTTGGCGTTTGATTCCAAACCTTTGGTTTCAAACACGCCGGCTGAAGTCCGGCTATTGCTTCGCGCTATTTGGAAACACCACCTGAATTTTAAAATATAGTGGATTAACAAAAACCAGTACAGCGTTGCCTCGCCTTAGCTCAAAGAGAGCGATTCTCTAAGGTGCTGAAGCACCAAGTGAATCGGTTCCGTACTATTTGTACTGTCTGCGGCTTCGTCGCCTTGTCCTGATTTTTGTTAATCCACTATACCGCCTGAAAACAGCGGGGACGTGCGGCAGGCATCACTGCCTCAAAACGCCCGAACGGCGCAATCGCAACGTTCCGCCCAACGCAAGGGGCGGCAACAAGCCGGCCCAAATGCAAAAAAGAGAAACCCTGACCCGTAAGGTTTAAGGTTTCTCCGTCCTTTATGATTTCCCTCCGCGAGGATGTCCGACCGTAAAATTCAGAACGGGATATCGTCGTCAATATCCTCAACCGGGGCGGCGGCAGGCACGGGTTGGCGGCGCGGCGCGGCCGGTGCTTCTTGGGGATGGGACGGCGCGTCGGGGGCGGGCTGCCGGCTTTGCTGCGCGGGGCGTTGGTAAGCCTCCTGACTCTGACCGTAACCTTCCTCGTAAGGCGCACCGCCGCTGTTTTCATTGCGCCCGCCCAACATTTTCATTTCGTTGGCGACAATATCGTAAGCGGTACGTTCGATGCCGTCTTTGCCTTGGTATTTGCGGCTTTGGATTTTGCCTTCCAAATAAACCAGCCCGCCTTTTTTGAGGTATTGGCCGGCAATTTCCGCCAGTTTGCGGTACATCGTGATGTTGTGCCACTCGGTGCGCTCCACGCGCTGACCGTTGCGGTCGTTCCAAGTTTCGCTGGTGGCGACGCTGAAATTACACACCGCCTCGCCGTTGGGCATATAGCGCACTTCGGGATCGCGTCCGAGGCGACCGATGAGGATGACTTTATTCAATGACATTTTTTAAACTCCTGTGATGATTTTTTCAGCGGCAGCCTGATCGAAACCCTTCTGCAACACTTTGAGATAGACGGTCTGCCCGTCGAAACTGAAACCGATGTCTTCCACGCCTTCGAGTTGCAACAGGGCGCGTTGCAATCCGTCCCGATTGCCCTGCCACACACCACCGACAGGGTAACTGAGGTTTTTGACGGGCTTGGGCGCAGGCGATAAAACGGCAATTACCAGCCACAGCAGCATCAATATGCTGCAAAAGGCAAACACGCCAGAAAAGCCGTATTTTTGAAACAGCAAACCGCCTGCCGCACCTCCGGCAAACAGTCCGAGCGACTGCATCGTGTTATACACGCCCATCGCCGTACCCTTCAGGTCAGACGGTGCGATTTTGGAAACCATAGACGGCAGGCTGGCTTCCAACACATTAAAACCGATAAAGTAAACAACCAAATAAGCGGTAATCAGACCCACCGAGCGCATACCGGACAGCAAACCGAGCTGCGCCGCCGCAATACAGACGATACCCAAAACAAAAACCTGTTTGAGCTTGTTGCGCGTCTCGCCGACGATAATCAGCGGAACCATCACCACCAAGCCCGTAATGGTCGAGGGCAGATAGACTTTCCAATGCTGGATTTTTTCCAAACCGAGCTGGGTCATCGCGAAAGGCAGCGCGGTAAACAATGCCATTTGTGCGGCGTGCAGGGCGAAAATGCCGAAATCGAGCGTCAGCAGCCTACGGTTTTTCAAAACTTCGCCTATGCGCGAAGGCTGTGCCTGCGTATCTTCGTGCAGCTTGGAAACCTCCGGGTCGGGAGTCATAAACGCCACCACGCCGATACTGATGACGGTCAGAATGCCGGTCAGCAGAAACAAGCCGCGTACGCCCACCGCGTCGGCAATCACAGGGGCAACGACGAGGCTGACCGAAAAAGTCAAACCGATACTCAAACCGATCATCGCCATTGCGCGGGTACGCACACCGTCGCGCGTCAAATCCGCCAGCAGCGCGGTAACCGCCGCACTGACCGCTCCCGCACCCTGTATAGCGCGTGCGGCAACCAGCATAGGCAGCGTATCGGCGGCGGCGGCAAGAAAGCTGCCCGCTGCAAACACAATCAGCCCGACATAAATGGTTTTCTTGCGTCCGAACTTGTCGGAAGCGATGCCCAAAGGCAGTTGCAGCAGAGCCTGCGTCAGCCCGTAAATGCCCATTGCCAGCCCGACCAGCGTTTTGTTGCCTTCCGCGCCGGGCAGCGAAGCGGCATACACCGACAATACGGGCAGCACGAGGAACATACCCAGCATACGCAGCGCGTACACGCCGGAAAGCGTCGTACTGGCGCGCCATTCGTGCGGAAACATTTGGATGCGGTTATCTCTTGCCATCATATTTTTCAGACGGCATCAACAGTTGCAATGCCGTCTGAACTTCCAGTGAACAGATTTTCGGATTATACAGGATTCGCCGTATTTCGGTTGCGGCGCGGGTTCAAAATCAGTGCCACTGCCAGCGGTTGCGCCACGCGCCCAAAACGGCGTTCGGATACTTATTGCTGCCGAGGCTGCCGTTAAAACGGGCAAGTGCACGGACGATGTTGCCTTTTTCAAGGTTCTGGTAATGGCGCAGAATCGTGCAGCCGTAACGCAGGTTGGTGCGGATGTCGAACAGGTTGTGCGCCGGTTTGCCGATGTAGTTTTTCCAAAATGGCATAACCTGCATCAGGCCGCGCGCACCGACACCGCTGATTGCATACTGGCGGAACGCGCTTTCCACCTCAATCAGCCCCAACACAATCTGCGTATCCAAACCGGCCCTGCTGCTTTCATACTGGATATTGACCAGCAGCCTGCGCCGCTCCTCCTCATCGGGGACAAACCTTGCCAAACGTGCCGACATGGCTGACAACCAACGCTCGCCCTCTTTCGGATCGTCAAACACCAGCCTCGGCGGATTTATGCTGCCGACGGAACTCCTCATCACGGAAGCCACATCGTCGGCAAGCGTTTCTTCACGTTGCGCGCCGGCTTGTGCCAGCGGGCTGAGCAACAGTGCGCCGGCAGCACACAACAGGCGGCGGCGTTGCAGATTGACGGGTAGAGTATCGGTCGGTTTTTTCATAGGGAATGGGGGCGCGTCCAGACGTTTCAGACGGCATTAAATATTCAAACAGACATGATTGCTTTCAACGCGAAAAACCGCGCACAAAATCCAAGCACGGCATATCGCCCTGCCCTTTTCAGGCAAATCTCGATTTTACCGCTCTCAAGAACGCTTGTCCAAACAGGAACAGACAACACCGCCCAGGCATTTCCCGTTTTCACCGGCTATCTGTCGTCCGGATTGTGCAGCAGCACCATCAGCGCATCACGCTTTTCGGGCGGCAGCAGGCGGAAATATTTCAACAGCAGTGCTTCCTGCGGCGAAACCGCACCTTCCGTGCCGGAGAGCCTGCCGTGGCGCAGCCATTCCGCGCTGGTATCCAGCCATTTTGCCAGCGTCTCGATTTTATCCGGAGTCGGAATCGACCTGCCGACCAGCCAATGGTGGAACGCCTGCGTACTGACAGGCTGATTGGGATGGCGCAGGTTGAAGCGGTTGGCGAGGCTGGCATTGGACAGCTCATCCAAACCCGCGAGGCGTATTGCTGTTTTCAAACGTTCGCTGAAATCGGTTTTATCTTGTTCGGTATGCATAATGGCGGATTATGAATAGCCGACTGTTGCTTTCTTTAAACAGAATAATTGATAGTATTAACAATTTAGTTGCCAGCAAAAGTGAATATGGGCATAATGGGAAGCGGTTTACACAACCATAAACTTATTTACTTAATTTCTGAAATTTTGGGGATTTATGATGACTTTGAACAAAGTTTTCGCATTGAGCATAATTGCCTTGGGTTTGGCGGCTTGCAGCAGCAACGGTACTGCCAACAACGGCAACAACTCTTTAGTTTCCGGTCCGGGCGTGGCAACACAAGGCGCGGTTGTTACTTCTTTTTACAGCGTAAAAGAGGATGTAAGGAAAGATGTCAACAGTTGGGCAACCCAAAAGGGGTTCAAACCTACAGAGGTTGAGTTGGCATCAGTTACCCTGCAGGTTGGCAGCGTTTCCTCCAAGGGCAGCAATATCAATTTGTTTGATGTCGTACCGGCACAAAACAAGGTTCAAAAAGTGGATACTGTAACCACAGCACGTATTAAAGCCGGCGGGGACAATTACGAGCTGATTTCAAAAGGTCGGGCACATATCTACCGTCAAAATTATTCTTTGATTGCCGGTCTTTCCGAACGGGAAAGAATCGAAAAAGACCCGTCCGGTATCGAGAGAAACTTGGGTGTCGATGATGACAGCGTTGATTTCGTTGTGAAAGGTTCTACTACCAAAATCCTGCCGGCTGCGGGCAAATTCAACTATACCGGTATTGCAACCAATGGCGAAAAACAAGGTGCTTTGTCTTATACAGTTGATTTCAAGGAAAAAAACGGCAAAGGCGAAATTACCGGAATCGGCGAAAACAGCATCACTCTGAGTGAAGCGCCTATCAAAGAATTCAGCCATACCAACGAATTCGATAACACAGTAATTAAGGGACAGGGCATCGAAGGTTCTAATTACAAACTCGGCTTCTTCGGTCCTAACGCAGAAGAAATCGTCGGTGCGGTTACTGAGGGTACAAATAGCATCGGCTTTGCCGGCTCCCGTCCGCATTAATCCCGCCTGATACAAATGCCGTCTGAAACCGAAAACGGTCTTTCAGACGGCATTTCGACCATTTGACTGCGCGGTTTGCCCGTCCGGTCCCTTGCCCTGAAACTGTTTGACTTATGAAAAAATTTGCTTTGCTTCTTTTGTCCGTGCCGACGGCGGCCGTTTCCGAAACGCCCGTCTTACCTATACCCGTGTCGAAACAGGTGTTCGTGGACGGCAAATTCGACGATAGGATAGTGCCTGTCGAAAGGCTTGAAAGGGCTGACGAAACGGAAATTCCGGTTCTGCCGCTTGCTTCCTATGCCCCATCTTTTGACGAACAAATCGACAATGCCTTCCGCCTGTTGCAGCGTGCCGCACCGAAGCGGGCTGCCGCGCCTGTTATTGCGTCTGTCGGCAAGGCAGAAGAGACCGAAATCAAGCCTGTGGCGACGCATAAGAAATTTTCCAACGAGGCGGCTTTCGGTACGGATGCGCCCGTGCCGTCTGAAACCGTTGCAGCCGGAGAAGCCGCCGAAGCCGTTTCAGACGGCAATGCCTCTCTTGCGGGTTTGGAAGAGCAGATCAACCGCGCCGTCGTCGCCCGAGATTGGGACACGCTGCAAACGCTGTTGGAAAGCTATCGCGCCCTGCCGGATTTCAATCCGATTCTACACGATTACGCACTGGGCGGTTTGCGCCGCAGCCAGTTGCGCCATGACGAGGCGGTGGCTTTGTATCGCGGCATTTTGGCGCAACAGCCCGATTTGGCGTATCCGCGTTTCGATTTGGGCGTGATGCTGTTTGAAAACAAACAGTACCGCGAGGCGAAGGCGGAATTGGAGCGTGCGAAACCCGATTTGCAGCCGTCGATGCAGCAGCTTGCCGACCGCTATCTTGCCGCCATAGACAAGGCTCAAGGCTGGAAGCCCGATGTGTCGCTGCAATACGAGCAGACAGACAATGTGAACAACGCTTCGTCCGAAAAAACGATTGAATTTGCAGGAAAAAGCTGGACGAAAACCGCCGACAGCCTGCCGCAAAAGGCACACGGTTTGCGCTACGGCTTGGGCGTGTCGCGCGAAATCAATGCGGGCGGGCATCATTTCCTCTACGGCGGCATCAGCGGCGGCGGCGTGCATTATTGGGATAACAAAGATTTCAGTGAACAGAGCCTGCGCCTGTCGTTCGGCTATAAAAACCGTTCGGTAACGCGCTCGTTCGGCATCGTGCCGTTTATCGAGCAAAACCTCTTAGGCGGCAGCCGATACAATTTCGTCGGCGGCTTCAATGCCGATTTCTCCCAACGCTTGGGCGAACGCTGGCGGCTGACGCTGAACGCGGGCAATATGTGGAAGCGTTATCAGGAAGACCGCACCGCCGCCCGATACGACAGCCATATGCCGCTGGCGGGCGCGACGCTGATGTATTCCGCGCCGAAAGACTGGCTGCTTTACGGCGGTGCGGACTGGTCGCACGACTTGACGAAAGAGGCGGAACAGGCTTCCATCCGCAAGGGTTTGCGTGTCGGCGCGGTCAAAACGTTCGACGGCGGCCTGGGTCTGCGGGCAAACCTGCGCTATACACGCAGGACGTTTGACGCACCCGGAACAATTGTGTACCGCTTCCCGCGCAAAGACCACGAATATCAGGCAAACCTGTCGTTGTGGCACGACAAGATTTCTTGGAAGGGATTTACGCCGCAACTCAATTTCCGCTATCTGAAAATCGACAGCAATATGAAAAGTTTTTACACACGCAAAAACATGCAGATTTTCATGAGCGTGGAAAAGGATTTCAAATAAGTGCAAAAAATGCCGTCTGAACGTTTTTCAGACGGCATTTTTTGCTGTCGGAAACATACCGTCGGCAACATCCGTGAGCAGAATCAAAAACAGCCGCATCATTAATTTTTGCTCCAAAATTTAAAGTTTTACTATAGTAGAAATAAATATCAAAACTGAAAATATTACTGAAAATATTTTATATTGTTTAACTTTTCTTTTATACGAATTGGCCTTTGTTAAAATTAATTGATAATCAAACCAGCAAGAAATAATTCCATAATAAAACATTCCAATCCAATAATAAAATTCAGGCCTCTTAGAATTAGTAAAAATTTTAAATCCATAATCTCTTTCAAAAGTAGCTATTATACAAGTAAACAATATCACCAACCCTAAACAGTCCAACATAAAAATATAGTTTAATTTTTTGTTCATACAATATTTCCAATATTATTCTTTACTTGCAGTTATAAAATCTTGTATAAATTCAATAGAAACTGAATTATCATCAGATCTGACTTTGTTATTTTCCATATTGAGCCTCTCTTTAATTTCTCAAGTTCATTGAGAAGCTTAAGTGCATTTTCAATTGAATCGCTCATATATTGTCAACGCCTGCGCCGTCAGGGTAACATTGCGTTTTTCCCCCACCGGTATCCGCCATGACCACCAATCCCGCAAACGTCCTTGCCTCCGTCGATTTGGGTTCTAACAGTTTCCGCCTCCAGATTTGCGAAAACAACAACGGACAATTAAAAGTTATCGATTCCTTCAAACAGATGGTGCGCTTCGCCGCCGGACTGGACGAACAGAAAAACCTGAGTGCCGCCTCCCAAGAACAGGCTTTGGACTGTCTGGCAAAATTCGGCGAACGCCTGCGCGGCTTCCGCCCCGAACAGGTGCGCGCCGTGGCAACCAACACCTTCCGCGTCGCCAAAAACATCGCAGATTTCCTTCCCAAGGCCGAAGCGGCATTGGGTTTCCCCATCGAAATCATCGCCGGGCGCGAAGAGGCGCGACTGATTTATACCGGCGTGATCCACACCCTCCCCCCCGGCGGCGGCAAAATGCTGGTTATCGACATCGGGGGCGGTTCGACAGAATTTGTCATCGGTTCGACGCTGAATCCCGACATTACCGAAAGCCTGCCCTTGGGCTGCGTAACCTACAGCCTGCGCTTCTTCCAAAACAAAATTACCGCCAAAGACTTCCAAGCCGCCATTTCCGCCGCCCGCAACGAAATCCAGCGCATCAGCAAAAATATGAGGCGCGAAGGTTGGGATTTCGCCGTCGGCACATCGGGTTCGGCAAAATCCATCCGCGACGTGCTTGCCGCCGAAATGCCCCAAGAGGCGGACATTACCTACAAAGGAATGCGCGCCCTCGCCGAACGCATCATCGAAGCCGGTTCGGTCAAAAAAGCCAAATTTGAAAACCTGAAACCGGAACGCATCGAAGTTTTTGCCGGCGGACTTGCCGTGATGATGGCGGCGTTTGAGGAAATGAAACTCGACAGGATGACCGTAACCGAAGCCGCCCTGCGCGACGGCGTGTTTTACGATTTGATCGGGCGCGGTTTAAATGAAGATATGCGCGGGCAGACGGTTGCCGAGTTCCAACACCGCTACCACGTCAGCCTCAATCAGGCGAAACGCACCGCCGAAACCGCGCAAACCTTTATGGACAGCCTCTGCCACGCCAAAAACGTTACGGTTCAAGAACTTGCCTTGTGGCAACAGTATCTCGGACGCGCCGCTGCGCTGCATGAAATCGGTTTGGACATCGCCCACACCGGCTATCACAAGCATTCCGCCTACATCCTCGAAAACGCCGATATGCCGGGCTTTTCACGCAAAGAACAGACCATACTTGCCCAACTGGTCATCGGTCATCGCGGCGATATGAAAAAAATGGGCGGCATTATCGGCACCAACGAAATGTTGTGGTATGCCGTTTTGTCCCTGCGCCTTGCCGCCCTGTTCTGCCGTTCGCGCCAAGACCTGTCTTTCCCGAAAAATATGCAGTTGCGTACGGATACGGAAAGCTGCGGCTTCATCCTGCGTATTGACAGGGAATGGCTGGAACGCCACCCCCTGATTGCCGACGCATTGGAATATGAAAGCGTCCAATGGCAAAAAGTCAATATGCCGTTTAAAGTTGAAGCCGTCTGAACCTTGCGGGGCAAATGCCGTCTGAATGATGTTCAGACGGCATTTGCCTGTCCGCAACATCCCGATATGCGCGGCACATCCTCCCTGCACGGTCATGCAGGCGTAAAAAACAAGGGGCATATAACTCAAAAACCGCCTGAAAATCTTCAGGCGGTTTCATTTGGGTTGCCGGCAGGCGGCATCTCGTCATTTTTGCCAAAGCAACAAATTATTTGGCGGCGTCTTTCATTTTGTCTGCCGCTTCCTGAGTCGCATCGGCAGCTTTGTTCAAAGTGTCTTTAGCCGCTTCGCTTACCGCTTCTTTGGTTTCGGCTGCCGCGTCTTTGGCTTCAGTTACAGCTTCCCCGGCACTTGCCTTTGCATCAGCCGCAGCATCTTTGACTTGGTCTTTCGCTTCTTCGACGGCAGAAGCGGCAGATTCGGAGGCAGAAGCCGCAGCATCTTTAACATCGGATTCAACGGCTTGGGCCGCTTCTTTAGTCTCCTGTTTGGCCTCTTGCGAACAAGCTGCCAAGGCAGCCGCCATCATTGCGGCAATCAATAATTTTTTCATGTCTTATCCTTCTTGAGTTGTTGATTAAGGTTTTGCTTAAAAACCGGACCGTGTTCCATCAATCGGCTGATTTTGCCCATCGGCCGGAGAGAAAACGGTTTCCCGTTTAGTTAAAACCCATTATATTAAATATAAAGGTTTTTTTCTCGAACAATAAGGCGGCATCAATGCCATATTGAAACACGTCCGAAAACTATTTTATGAAAACAGTTCGGAAAATTGTAACACATATCCCCCTCCTTTTGAGTTTCCCGACGGTGCGGACTTTTTCCTGCAGGGTTTGAAAAACCCAAATATATTCCGGGATGTCCGAATACCTCAATAATGGCGGCGGCGGAAATAAAACGCCCCCTCGCTGTCGATTTCCAGCACATAGCGTCCGTTCTGCACGGCGGCATAGCCGCTTTTGCCTGCCTGATAGGGTTGCAGGGCGGAATGCGAAACCAGGTAATCCGTCAACTTCCCGCCGTCTTGTGCGACATTGTCCACCAGTTTGGCAAACAAGGTATGACACACGCCGTTTGCCGCCCAACCTGCCGGACCACCCTTATCGTCGGTTTCCATACATTTGCCGCTGATGACTTCCAAGTCGTTGGGATGCTTGCCGATCAGTTGCAACACATTCTGTTCCGACAAGCCCTCAATCGGATAAGTCAGCTGTTTTTTGCCTTCAGCCGTTTTTCCTTCTTGCACCCCGCCCAGAGCCAAACCGGCAATCGCCGTATTGTCGATATATTTGACTTTGAAAACCGGTTTCGGCGCACCCTGCACTGCATTTTGCGGCTGTTCCGCCGTATTTTCAGATTTACCGCAGGCTGCAAGCAGCAGGCAGCCGCTTAACACGACAAAAGATGTTTTAAGCATTCCACACTCCTGATGGTTTCAAAATGCCGTCTGAAACACGGATAATAGATGTTCAGACGGCATGGGTTTATTTCAAAGGACGGATACCGACCGCATCGCGTACCTTATTCAAAAGTTCGCGCGCTTCTTTGCGCGCTTTGGCCGCGCCTGCCTGCAAAATGTCTTCGATTTGCGAAGGATTAGAGGTCAGCTCGTTGTAGCGTTCGCGCGGTTCTGCCAGCTCGGCGTTGATTTTCGCCGCCAAAAGTTTTTTGGCTTCGCCCCATGCCAGGCCTTCGGCCAGCATTTGTGTGAACGCTGCTGTTTCAGACGGCATGGAGAAGGCCTTGTAGATTTCAAACAAGGGGCTTTCGTCAGGCTGTTTCGGCTCGCCCGGCTCTTTCATATTGGTGATAATTTTGTTGACCGATTTTTGGGTTTTCTTGTCGTTTTCCCAAAGCGGAATGGTGTTGCCGTAGGATTTGGACATTTTGCGTCCGTCCAAACCGACCAAGAGTTCGACGTTTTCGTCGATTTTCACTTCGGGCAGGGTGAAGAGTTCTTTGAAACGGTGGTTGAAGCGTCCGGCAATGTCGCGCGCCATTTCGACGTGTTGGATTTGGTCGCGTCCGACGGGCACTTCGTTGGCGTTGAACATGAGGATGTCGGCAGTCATCAGAATCGGATAACTGAACAAACCCATTTCCACACCGAAATCAGGATCTTCCTGCCCGTTTTCCGTATTTGCCTGTACAGCGGCTTTGTAGGCGTGTGCGCGGTTCATCAGGCCTTTTGCGGTGATACAGGTCAGAATCCAGTTCAACTCCATGACTTCGGGAATATCGCTTTGGCGGTAAAAGGTGGTGCGCTCGGGGTCAAGTCCGCAGGCCAGCCATGTGGCGGCAACAGCTTGGGTGGATTGGTGAATCATCTCCGGTTCGTGGCATTTGATGATACCGTGGTAATCGGCGAGGAAGAGGAAGGATTCGGTATCTGGGTTTTGCGCCGCGCGGACGGCGGGGCGGATGGCGCCGACGTAGTTGCCCAGATGCGGGATGCCGGTGGTGGTTACGCCGGTCAGAACTCTTTTTTTGCTCATAAAATGTCCTTACGGCATCAATGCCGTCTGAAAGGGAAAAGAATGTGCCAATTATACCCGATTCACAATATTTGTTCAGACGGCATCGGACGCTTCCCTATTGGACAGATTAAGTTATACACATAAATCAAAAAATTTATTTCAATCATATTCAACAAGATAAGCAATTAAATCTGAAAAGTTAAAATCTGACGCTTGAGTTATCCACAATTATGCACATATAGGCTTCGACAGCGGACATTTTGAAAAGGAAACGAAAATGCGATACGACAAATTAACCGCCAAATTCCAACAAGCCCTTGCAGAAGCTCAGAGTTTGGCGTTGGCTGCGGACAGCAGCTATCTGGAAGCGGGCTTCGTGCTGAAAGCCCTGCTTGACGACCAAAACAGCGGAGCCGCCGCGCTCTTGGCTCATGCGGGCGTGAACGTGCCGCAGGTGAAACAGCGTTTGCAGCAGCATTTAAACAGCCTGCCGAAAGTATCCGGACAGGGCGGCGACATTATGCCCAGCCGCGAATTGCAGGCGGTGTTGAACCTAATGGACAAAGCAGCAACCAAACGCGGCGATGCCTATATCGCCAGCGAACTTTTCCTGCTCGCCTTGGTGCAGCAAAACGATGCGACCGGCAAAATCCTGAAAGAAGCCGGTGCGAACGAACAAAATATCAATGCCGCGATTGACGCGGTACGAGGAGGACAAAACGTGAACGATGCCAATGCCGAAGACCAACGCGATGCTCTGAAAAAATACACGCTTGACTTAACCCAGCGCGCCCGCGACGGCAAGCTTGACCCCGTTATCGGTCGTGATGATGAAATCCGCCGCGCGATTCAGGTATTGCAACGCCGAACCAAAAACAACCCCGTGCTGATTGGCGAACCCGGTGTGGGTAAAACCGCTATTGTTGAAGGTTTGGCGCAACGCATCGTCAACGGCGAAGTACCCGAATCCCTGCGCAACAAATGCCTGCTGGTTTTGGATTTGGCGGCATTGATTGCCGGCGCAAAATACCGCGGCGAATTTGAAGAACGCTTGAAAGGCGTGTTGAACGACTTGGCGAAAGACGACGGCAACACCTTGATTTTCATCGACGAAATTCATACTTTGGTCGGCGCGGGCAAAACCGACGGCGCGATGGACGCGGGCAATATGTTGAAACCGGCTTTGGCGCGCGGCGAACTGCACTGCATCGGCGCGACTACCTTGGACGAATACCGCCAATACATCGAAAAAGACGCGGCACTCGAACGCCGTTTCCAAAAAGTATTGGTTGGCGAGCCCAGCGTGGAAGACACCATCGCCATCTTGCGCGGTTTGCAGGAGCGTTATGAAATCCACCACGGCATCGATATTACCGACCCCGCCATTGTTGCCGCAGCGGAATTGAGCGACCGCTACATTACCGACCGCTTCCTACCCGACAAAGCGATTGATTTGATTGACGAAGCCGCCAGCCGTATCAAAATGGAGCTGGACAGCAAACCTGAGCAGATGGACAAACTCGACCGCCGCATTATCCAGCTCAAAATGGAAAAAATGCACGTTGCCAAAGAGAGCGATGATGCCAGCAAAAAACGTTTGGAACTGATAGACGAAGAAATCGACGGTCTGCAAAAAGAATACGCCGATTTGGATGAAATCTGGAAAGCAGAAAAAGCCGCCTCGTCCAGCACCGCCGACATCAAGAAACAGATGGACGACATCAAAGTCAAAATCGAGCAGGCCAAACGTCAAGGCGATTTCGCCCGCGCGTCCGAACTCGAATACGGTGAGTTGCCGAAATTGGGTGCGCAGTTGCAAGCTGCGGAAAGTAACCCCGACGGCAAAAAACAAAACAAACTCTTCCGTACCGAAGTCGGCGCGGACGAAGTGGCTGAAATCGTATCGCGCATGACCGGCATCCCCGTTGCCAAAATGATGGAAGGCGAACGCGACAAACTGCTGAAAATGGAAGAAGTATTGCACCGCCGAGTGGTCGGTCAAGACGAAGCCGTGCGTGCCGTGTCTGACGCCATCCGCCGCAGCCGTTCCGGCCTTGCCGATCCAAACAAGCCTTACGGCAGCTTCCTGTTCCTAGGCCCGACCGGCGTGGGTAAAACCGAGTTGTGCAAAGCCCTGGCAGGCTTTCTGTTCGACAGCGAAGACCATCTGATCCGCATCGATATGTCCGAATACATGGAAAAACACGCCGTTGCCCGCCTCATCGGCGCGCCTCCGGGCTATGTCGGCTACGAAGAAGGCGGCTACCTGACCGAACAAGTGCGCCGCAAACCGTACAGCGTGATTCTTTTGGACGAAGTGGAAAAAGCCCATCCCGACGTGTTCAATATCCTGCTGCAAGTATTGGATGACGGTCGTTTGACCGACGGACAAGGTCGAACTGTGGACTTCAAAAATACCGTCATCGTCATGACTTCCAACATCGGCAGCCAGCACATCCAACAAATGGGTACTCAAGACTACGAAGCGGTAAAAGAAGTCGTGATGGAGGATGTGAAAGAACATTTCCGTCCTGAAATGATCAACCGTATTGACGAAGTCGTCGTGTTCCACGGTTTGGATCAGGCCAATATCCGCAGCATTGCGAAAATTCAGCTTAAAGGTTTGGAAAAACGTTTGGAAAAACAAAACCTCCGTCTGACTGTTTCCGATGCCGCTCTGGACATCATCGCCAAAGCCGGTTTCGACCCGATTTACGGCGCACGTCCGCTCAAACGCGCCATCCAGTCGGAAATCGAAAACCCGCTGGCAAAAGCCCTGCTTGCCGGAAACTATGCGCCCGAAAGCGAAATCAGGGTGGAAGCCGACGGCGACAGACTGAAATTTGCCTGATTCGTTCCTGCTGTTGAAAATGCCGTCTGAAACGGGAATCTCCGTTTCAGACGGCATTTTTTATCAGAACCCTACTGATGGTAGGTTTGCAGGAATCTTGCCAACCTGCCCATCGCCTCTTCAATCTGATGGACGTAAGGCAGCGTAACAATGCGGAAATGGTCGGGTTTAATCCAATTAAACCCCGTTCCCTGTACCAGCAAGACTTTTTCGCGCACCAACAAATCGTAAACGAATTTCATATCATCGTGGATGCGGTACATTTCGATATCGATTTTCGGGAACATATACATCGCGCCCATCGGTTTGACGCAGGACACTCCAGGTATCTGGTTGACCAGTTCCCACGCCCTGTTGCGCTGTTCCAAAAGCCGTCCGCCGGGCAAGATGAATTCGTTAATGCTCTGATAACCGCCCAATGCCGTCTGAATCGCATGCTGCATCGGCGTATTGGCACACAAGCGCATGGACGAGAGCATATCCAAACCCTCGATGTAACCTTTTGCATGATGTTTCGGCCCGTTGAGCACCATCCAGCCTTGGCGGAATCCGGCGACGCGGTAGGCTTTGGACAAACCGTTGAACGTTACCGTCAAAAGGTCGGGGGCAAGCGCGGCGATGTGGTGGTGAACCGCGCCGTCATAAAGGATTTTGTCGTAAATCTCGTCGGCGAAAATAATCAAACCATGCTTGCGCGCCAGTTCGGCGATTTCCAACAGGATTTCCCTGCTGTACACCGCGCCTGTCGGGTTATTGGGGTTGATGACGACGAGGGCTTTGGTTTTGGGCGTAATTTTGGCTTCCATATCGGCAAGGTTGGGAAACCAGCCGTTTTCTTCGTCGCACAGATAATGACGTACCGTACCGCCCGCAAGCGTTGCCGCCGCCGTCCACAAAGGGTAGTCGGGCGCGGGAATCAGAATTTCGTCGCCGTCGTTGAGCAATGCCTGCATAGACATCGTAATCAGCTCGGACACGCCGTTGCCGATATAGACATCGTTTACCGTAATATCGCGCAAACCTTTGGTCTGATAGTAGTGAACAATGGCTTTACGGGCGGAATACAACCCTTTGGAATCGCAATAGCCTTGCGAAGTCGGCAGGTTGCGGATGACATCGACTAAGATTTCATCAGGCGCTTCGAAGCCGAACGGCGCAGGGTTGCCGATATTGAGCTTAAGGATTTTATTGCCCTCCTCTTCCAACTGAAGGGCTTTTTTGTGAACCGGCCCGCGTATGTCGTAGCAGACGTGGTCGAGCTTTGCAGACTTGGGAAACTTATCCATAATGTGTTCCGTAAATTTTGGGCAATGGGTGGGAATGTACTCTTTTTCACGCGGAATTTAAAGCATCAGGGCAGGGTTTTCAGGCTTTTTACCTGCCCTCTTTGCGCCGTTCGCTGACGCTTTTGCCGCCTATGCCCCAGTTATCGGTATCCACTTCGTCAATCACGACAACCGTTGTTTCGGGATTTTTGCCCAGCACGCGTGCCAGCAATTCGGTTACGCCGCCGATCAATTCCGCTTTTTGCGCGGCAGTCGGTGCTTCGCTGCCGCCGGTTACTTTAATATTGACATAGGGCATCTTTTCTCTCCATTCAAAAATTTTGCCATCTTATCAGACAAGCCCGTTACACCCAACCGGCTTTTTCATTTCTCAAAAATCATATATCAGACAATAATTTATTTATCAGCACCGAAGCACAGGCTTTCTCCGACAGCACAGACGACAAAGACGGAGCAGACATCATCCCCTTGCGCCAAGGCTTTTGGAAAGCCAGTGTCGAACACAAAGCCGACTTCCCCGATCAAACCGTGTGTCAAAAACAGGCGAACTACTCGACTTTAACCTTCCAAATCGGCCATTCGTACCATTAATCCCGCCCGCACAAAAATGCCGTCTGAAGGCTTCAGACGGCATCCTTTGTTCAAACATCAATACCAGCCGCGCAGCTTCATCGCTTTTTCAACACGGCGGATACTCATCATATAAGACGCGGTTCGCAAATCGACATCATACTCTTGCGCCAAGTTCCAAATATCGCGGAACGCACGGCGCAGGACAACGGTTTCTTTCTCTTGAACTTCGTCAAACTCCCAGTAGTAACCTTGCAGATTCTGTACCCATTCAAAATAAGATACCACCACGCCGCCGCAGTTCGCCAAAATATCGGGCACGACCAATACGCCGTTTTGACGCAGGATAACGTCGGCTTCGGGCGTAGTCGGACCGTTCGCGCCTTCAACCACGATTTTCGCGCGGACTTTACCGGCGTTTTCAGAAGTTAGTTGGTTTTCCAGCGCGCAAGGGGCGAGTACGTCCACATCCAAAGCCAAAAGCTCGGCGTTGGTAATTTCTTTGCCGTAACCGGCTTCGTTGGTGATGAAACCTTTTTCTTGGAACTCTTTAAACAGAGCTTCCATATCCAAGCCGTTTTCATTGTAGATAGCAACGTCAACAGTAGATACGGCAACGACTTTCGCGCCGGATTGATGCGCGTAATAACCTGTGTGATAACCGACATTGCCGAAGCCTTGAATGGCGTAAGTGGCACCCTTCACGTCTTTGCCCAGTTTTTCCAAAGCTTGGACGGCAGCGAGATTCACGCCGTAACCGGTAGCCTCAGTACGCGCCAAAGAGCCGCCGAACTCAACCGGTTTGCCGGTAAATACGCCCGGTGCAGAATGTTTCACCACGTTTTCATAGGCATCCACCATCCAAGACATGATTTTGCCGTTGGTGTTCACATCAGGTGCGGGAATATCGATTTTCTCGCCAATCAGCGGAGAAATGGCTTCGGAATAAGCGCGTGCGATACGTTCCAGTTCCGCTTCGGAATAATCGCGCGGATCCAAGGTAATGCCGCCTTTGCCGCCGCCGTAAGGAATACCGGCCACGCAGCATTTGATGGTCATCCAAATCGACAGAGCTTTGACTTCGTCCAAATTCACACCGGGATGGAAGCGCACGCCGCCTTTATAGGGGCCGACGGCGTTGTTGTGTTGCGAACGGTAACCGGTAAAGGTTTTAACCGTGCCATTGTCGAGTTTGACAGGAAAGGTAACTTCCAAAACGCGCTTCGGACTTTTCAGAATTTCATAAACAGCCGGATCGGTTTTCAGTTGGTCACAGGCGGTTTTCACCTGTTTGCGGGCGATTTCAAACGGATTGAGGGTTTCTTTTACAGCAGCATGAGACATTTTGCTTCCTTTTCACAAAGAGAGGTTCGGAATGGAACAAGCCATCAGGTTCGCAACTATAACCAATTTCCCGACAAAATGTAATAGCGTGTAGTCGGAATCAGCCCGATTTGATTAATCTATATATGATTTTATTTCCCAAGCCGCACGGAATCCGTCTGAAAAAAGCAGCACACGCATCCGAAAAGCAAATGTCCAATTAAATAAAGATATAAACATCCTTTTATTTTTTAAAAATTTAATTGGAACATCGCCGGGATTTGCACACCTTATCCGACTCCGTTCCGAAATCCGAAAACACCGCCTGCAAAACCTGTTGCGATTGTTAACAATCCATACATTAGAAGCTCTGTGCAAACAATGTTAAAATAAACTATTGCAATCTACAGAAAGCCAAACTATGAATGCTGCTATCGAACATGTCCAAGCTGTTGCCTTTGACTTGGACGGCACACTGTGCGATTCCGTCCCCGACCTTGCCGCCGCCGCAGAAGCGATGTTGGAACACCTCGGTATGAAACCGCTGCCTGCAAAAGTGGTCGAAAGCTATGTGGGCGACGGCATCGGCAAACTGGTTCACCGCGTCCTCACCAACGACCGCGACCGCGAAGCCGATTCCGAACTGTGGGAAAAAGGTTTCGTGTTCTATATGAAATACTACCGCGACCATTTGAGCGTCTTCACCCGCCCCTATCCCGAAACCGAAGCCGGGCTGGCATTGCTCAAATCTTTGGGCATCCCGCTGGTAATCATTACCAACAAAAATGAAATCCTTGCCGCCGAACTGTTGAAGCAGCTCGGACTTACCGACTATTTCAGCCTGATACTCGGCGGCGACAGCCTGCCCGAAAAAAAACCCAGCCCCCTGCCGCTGCAGCACGCTGCCGAAGTGTTGGGCATCGATACTGCCAATATGATTATGGTCGGCGACTCGCGCAACGACATCATCGCCGCCAAAGCCGCCGGCTGCCTGAGCGTCGGCGTTACCTTCGGTTACGGCGATATGACGCTGCTCTCGCAAGATGATGCGACCCGTCCCGACTGGATTATCGGCTCGCTGCCCGAAATTTACGAAAACCTGCAACCGCAGAAAAATAAAGAAGAGTAGGCATTCGGACGGCACGCTATGCCGTCTGAAACCTGCCGCACGCCGAAACCGCCGCCATGAAACCGCAAAAATCCCTACGCGCCCGCGCGATGGACATCCTCTCGCGCCAAGAAGTCAGCCGCCTCGGGCTGAAGCGCAAGCTCGCCCCCCATGCCGAAAGCGAAGAAGAGTTGGAAAACGTCTTGAACGAATTTTCCGAACGCAACTGGCAGTCGGATTTACGCTATGCAGAAGCCTATATCCACAGCAAAAGCCGCAAACACGGCTCCCTGCGCCTGAAACAAGCCCTGGCTCAACAGGGCATAGACGAAGAGACAAGCCGAAAGCTGCTTCCGGACAGGTTGAGTGAAAAACAGACCGCCATGGACGTGTTGCGTAAAAAATTCAAACATCCGGCCACCAACCTTAAAGAAAAACAAAAACAGGCACGCTTCCTCGCCTATCGCGGATTCGATGCCGATACCGTTCAGACGGCATTGAAACATGCCTGGGATGACGGCTGGGAGGAAGACTGCTGAACTGAATCCTTGAATCTTTTTGCATGACGGCGTAACCTTACGCCCATTTCCAACTTTTCCGATTGAGAACAAAATGTCCGAACAATCCGAGAAAAATCACAACCCACTTCTTGAAGATGAACGCAAAAACCCGGTTTACCGTATGGGTCAGGCAGTTGCCGGATTCATGCTCGTCGTTTGGGCCGCCGTATTGGCACTCGTGTTTTTCCTGGTCTTCCGTTTTTGGCTTTCCTAAACAAAATGCCGTCTGAAATCTTCAGACGGCATCGGCAGCCCATTTCGGCAGGCTATCCCATCATAGCTTTTTTTAGCTTGAATTCCACTTTCCCATTCCCTAAAATTTTTCCACACCCATTTCAAAATATCCTTTCTTAAAACAGGTACACTATGACACAACAACGCCAACTGCCTTCCCACGAACTCATTATGTCCGAACTGATGATGCCGGACACCGCCAATTTCAGCGGCAACGTACACGGCGGCGAACTCCTGCTCCTGCTCGACCAGGTTGCCTATTCCTGTGCCAGCCGTTACAGCGGCAACTATTGCGTAACCCTTTCAGTAGACAAAGTCCTGTTTAAAGAACCCATCCATGTCGGCGACCTGGTTACTTTCTACGCCAGCGTAAACTACACGGGGCGTACCTCTATGGAAATCGGCATCCGTGTCGAAGCACAAAACATCCGTACGGGAGAAATCCGCCATACCAACAGCTGCTACTTCACCATGGTTGCAGTCAAAGACGGCAAACCCGTTCCCGTACCGCCACTGGAAATCCTGACCGACCGTCAACGCTGCCGCTACGAAAAAGCCAAAAAACGTAAAAACATCAGCCTGCAAGCCTCTGAAGACATGTCCTGCGGCTGCTGACGGCGGACTATGCCGTCTGCAATACCGGACAAGCATTGTTCCAACATTCGGCATAATGGTTTGATTTATTGAAGCAAAATCGTCTGATTCCGACCCATCCGTTTTTCAACGCCGTTTTGAAACACAGCTGTGGAAATAAACGGCTGTGTTTTCATATTCCCTTGATGCAGCCCTAATCAATCGGACAAAATGCCTTTTATCCGATAAAGCCGCCCCCCGAACAGAAATAAGCGGCTTTTCCATTGCAAACGGATGAAATCAAGCGGATACCCAAACACAGTCAAACAAATTTATACGCCTTATCCCTTCTGAATGATTTGAAAACACAGCCGCCAAAAACAAAAATGCCGTCTGAAGACCTTTCAGACGGCATTTCCAACTTGATTTCAGGCAGAAAGTCAGAACGCGATATAGCTGTTCGGGTTAACCGGTTTGCCGTTTTGCCGCACCTCGAAATGAAGCTGCGTTCTGGAAGCATCGGTATTGCCCATCAAAGCGACCTGCTGCCCGCGTTTGACCTGCTGGCCCTCGCCGACCAGCAATTTTTGGTTGTGCCCGTATGCGGTCAGGAAGGAAGAATTATGCTGGATGATGACCAGGTTGCCATACCCCCTCAAACCGGAGCCGGCATAAACCACTTTGCCGTCAGCCGCCGCCAAAACGGGTTGTCCCGCATTTCCCGCAATATCGACACCCTTGTTGCCGCCGCCGAAATCGGCAATCACTTTGCCCGTCGTCGGACGCTGCCAAACAATGCCAGCAACCGTACGCGTGCCGGATGACGAAACGGCAGGAGATTGCGGGGCAGGCGCGGGGGCAGGAACCGCTTTATTTTCTACAACGGGCGCGGCAGGTTGCGGGGCGGACTGCACGGGCGGTTGCGCGGCGGGTTTCACAGGGGTTGGTACGGGTACCGGCGCGGCAGGCCTGCTTTCTACGGCTGCGGTTTTCGGTGCGGCATATCCTGCCGGCTTGACCTTCACGATCTGACCGATGCTCAACGTATTATCGGCCATACCGTTCCACGCACGGAAATCGTCTTGAGAGATATGGTAGCGTTTGGAAATGTTGTACACCGTGTCGCCGCGCACAACGGTATGCGTCGCCGCATTGATGTCGACGGGCGCGTAAGAAGGAACATATGCACCCGAAACGGCAGGTGCAGGCGGCGGAACATAAGCAGGAGGCGTGTAAACCGGCGCAGTTTGCACGGGCGGCACATACGGCGCATCGTTGGCGGCAGGAGCGGCATTGTACGGCGTTGCGCCATAGGGGTTGTTGTAAACTGCCGAAGACGGCGCGTCCTGCATACCTGAATTGCCTGCAATGACAGGAGCAGGCTGTTGGGTGGCGCAACCGCCCAACAGAGCGGCAACGGCGGTACAAGCTGCCAAAAGTGTCGTTTGTTTCAACATAAGATAACCTTCATGTTCCGATATATAGCCTGAATGCGGTATATCATAATAAAAATGCGCGTTCTTCTCAAGCGCAAAGCCCGACGGTATTTGATAAAACGGTCAGTCCGTATGCCAGAACGCCGCCGTTTCCGCCATGTCCGGATAGGCGGTCAGGTCGATTTGCAGCGGCGTTACGGTAATGAAACCTGCGCCGCATTCACCGAAATCCGTCCCCTCTTCCCGATCGGAAACTTCGCCGACCGGCCCTATCCAATAAATCTGTTCGCCGCGCGGATTGCGCGCCGGAATGACGTTCTGACCGTGGTGCCGCCTGCCCAAACGGGCGATTTTAATGCCCCGCACATCTTCCGGCGCGACGGCGGGGATATTGATGTTCCATAAAATAGGGGACTGCGGGGGGTTTTTGAAAAAATGCGCCAACAATGTCCACAGTGCCTTTTCTGCGGTTGCCCAATAGCGTCCGGAAGCGTCGTTTAAGGAAAACGCCACGGCGGGTATGCCCATAAGGTAGGCTTCGGTTGCCGCCGCAACCGTCCCCGAATAAAGCGTGTCGTCCCCCATATTCGCGCCCCGGTTAATGCCCGAAAAGACAAAATCGGCCTGAAAATCCGAAAATACAGACTGCCCGATGTGGATACAGTCGGTCGGCGTGCCGTTGACATAGTAGAACCCGTTTTGCGCCTGTTTCAACTGCAAAGGGCGTTCCAGCGTCAGCGAATTGCTGACCCCGCTCCTGTCGCGTTCGGGCGCAACCACCCTGACGTTGGCAAATTCCGCCGTAACGCGCGCCAAAACGGCGATGCCTTCGGAGAGGTAGCCGTCGTCGTTGGAAATCAAAACATTCATTCCGTATCCCACCTTATTCTTCGGACAGTCTGGTAATCCTGACCCGTTCGATGCGCTGCCCTTCTTTTTCGAGCACTTCAAACCGCCAACCGTGAAAATCGGCAAAATCGCCGACATCGGGGATGGTTTGCAATTCTTCCATAATCAGCCCGGCAACGGTATGGAAATCGGTATCTTCCTCCTGTTGCGGCAGATTGAGTTGGGATGCCAGCTCCACATATTCCAACGCGCCTTCCACCGTCAGGCTTTCATCAGGATTCCCCTGAACGGCGGGTTCTTCTTCGCGCTCGAATTCTTCGGGAAAGTCGCCGGCAATGGCTTCCAGCAGGTCTTTCATCGTTACCATACCCAACACCGCGCCGAACTCGTCCACCACCAAAGCGTAATCCGCGCTGCTTTGGCGGAAGAGCTCGATTGCCCCCAGCGCGGTGGTACTGTCGGGCAAAACGAGCGGCTGGCGCAATGCCGTCTGAATGTCGAGACCGCCTGTTTCCAGCAGTTGGGCGAGCAGGTCTTTCTTGTTGATGTAGCCCAAAGGTTCGTCCACGCCCGCCTTTCCGACAACGAGCAGGCGGCTGTAAGGCGTATTTTGCAGTTGGGCATACTGTTCTTCGCGGCTTTGGGAAATGTCCAGCCGTTCGATGTCGCGGCGTGGGATCATCACCCCCATAATCGGACGCTCGGCAAGCGTCAGCACGCTGCGTATCATCGATTTTTCGTTTTCTTCAAAATGCGCGTCGTCCCCGGATTCGCCGCCCGCGTCGGCAAGCACGCTTTCGCGTATGCCCATCATACCCAAGACGTTTTCGGCGGTGCGCTTGCGCCACGAGCTGCCGATGTAGTCGTTTTTGCGGCTGTTGCGCTGGGAAATCTGGTTAAACAGTTCGATTAAAATCGAGAAGCCGATGGCGGCGTAGAGGTAGCCTTTGGGAATGTGGAAATGGAAGGCTTCGGCAATCAGGCTGAAACCGATCATCAACAAAAAACCAAGGCAGAGCATCACGACGGTGGGATGCCTGTCTACAAATTCGGTCAAGAGTTTGCTGGCGGAAATCATCACCGCCATCGCGACGACGACCGCGCCCATCGCGACGACGATGTGATCGACCATCGCCACGGCGGTGATGACCGAATCGATGGAAAACACGGCATCCAGTATCAGGATTTGCGCGACCACGCCCCAAAACGGCGCGTGTTTTTTCCGGCTGTCGGCAACGGTAAAACGGTTATGCCCTTCGAGGCGTTCGTGCAGTTCGGTGGTGGCTTTGTACAGCAGGAAAATACCGCCCGCGAGCATAATCATGTCCTTGCCGGAAACGGCGAGGCCGCCGATTTGGAACAGCGGCTCGGTCAGCGTGATGATGTGCGCCATAAAGGCAAGCATAATGATGCGGATGACGACTGCCAGCCCCAGCCCGGTAATCCGTGCGCGGTCGCGCCGTGCGGGCTGGACCTTGTTTGCCAAAATCGCCACAAAGACAAGGTTGTCTATCCCCAACACGACTTCCAACACCAAAAGCGTGGCAAAACCTATCCAAGTATGCGGTTCTGCCAACCAACTGAAATCCATAATTTTTGTGTTCCCCAACGATACGGCGGCGGCGGGGCTGCCGTTGTGTTTGCAATGTCCGGCATATCAGGGATGCCGTCTGAACGCCGGTTTCAGACGGCATCGGGCTCAGTCGGCGATAAAGCCGTCTATCGGCGCATAGCCCCGGGCATTTCCCTGCGCGTCCAGTACCACAATCCAATCTTTCTGCCTGCTGCCGGTAAAGGGCAGGAAATACCAGTCTTTATCTTCGGAAATATCTGCCTGCTTCAAAATATCGGCAACGGCGATTTTTCTCGCATCTGCCAATTTTTTCAGCGGCTTCATCGCCTTACGGATTTTCTCCGCCTCTTGGCGGGAATACGGCAGCCACCGGTCCGGGCGCATACTCGGCTCTATGCCCTGCATAGACAAATCCAAGGTTTTGTTTTGTTCGTCCTCCGTATCCGGCTCTTTCAGACCGACGCGGCGGATGCCGAACCACGACAGGCTTTGCAGCCCTTCCGGCGCTTTGTGCAGGTCTTCAACCGCCACTTCGGCGGCGGTCACAACATTAATCCTGTCTTTTTCAAACGCCTCCACCACGGGACGCGCCAAAGAAACGCTGTGCAAACCGTACGCCAATGCGGCAAGCTGGATCGCACCGGTCAGGGAAAAATCCACAATCCGCGCCCTGCCTGTCTTTTTCGGGCTGGACAATATCAGCGTCAGCAGCGGGCCGCACACGATGTCTACCGCCACCACCAGCTTATAAAGCGACAGCCCTCCCGTCAGCTCGGCATAAGGATAAGGATACCAAACCTTAAAAACCAGCAATGCCGCCAGCCCTGCAACCGACAGGCTGATTAAGAGGTGCCAGCCCGCACTTTTCAAGGCAAAACGCCATCTCGAGGCTGTTTTTCCGTTTTCCATCATATCTTAATTCAAATCAAAAATAACCGTAAAAACAGAGCGCATTGTACAACAGATAAAGGCTGCTTGAAATGCGGCACCGTCTGAAAACCTGCTGTTCAGACGGCATCCGTCACCCGACATCAATGCACAGATATTTCAATTCCAGATATTCGTCCGCACCGTATTTGCTACCTTCACGTCCCAAACCGCTGCGTTTCACGCCGCCGAACGGTGCCGCTTCATTACTGATTAAGCCCGTATTGATGCCGACCATACCGTATTCCAATGCTTCGCCGACGCGCCATTGGCGGGCGGTATCAGCAGTGAAAAGGTAGGCAGCCAAACCGTATTCCGTATCGTTGGCGGCCGCGATGACTTCGGCTTCGGTTTCAAAACGGAACACCGGACACAAAGGCCCGAAGGTTTCTTCGTGAGCCACCGCCATTTGCGCCGTAACACCGCTTAAGACAGTCGGCTCAAAAAACGTTCCGCCCAATGCGCTGCGTTTGCCGCCGGTCAGACAGACCGCGCCTTTTGAGAGCGCGTCGGCGATGTGCTGCTCGACTTTTTCTACCGCTTTTTCCTCAATCAGCGGCCCTTGGTTCACGCCATCCTCCAAGCCGTTGCCCAATTTGAGCGCGGCTACTTTTTCACTTAATTTGCGGCAAAATTCATCGTAAATGCCGGATTGAGCGTAAACGCGGTTAGTGCAGACACAGGTCTGACCGCTGTTGCGGAACTTGCTGACGAGCGCGCCTTCGACGGCTTTGTCCAAATCGGCATCGTCAAACACGATAAACGGCGCATTGCCGCCCAGTTCCAAACTGAGTTTTTTAATGTCCGCCGCGCTGTCGGCAAAAATTTTCGCGCCGACTTCGGTAGAGCCGGTGAAGCTAATTTTGCGTACAGTCGGGTTCGTAGCAAATTCATGGCTGATTTCCGAAGCGCGACCGCTGACGACGGGCAACAAATCCTGCGGCACGCCCGCTTCGTAAGCCAGCAAGGCCAACGCATACGCACTCAAAGGCGTGAGCGATGCTGGTTTGACTATCATCGCGCAGCCCACCGCCAAAGCAGGCGCGGCCTTGCGTGCAATCATCGCAGATGGGAAGTTCCACGGCGTAATCGCGGCGGTAACGCCGACAGGCTGTTTCAACACAACCAGTTTTTGCGACGCTTTCACACTTGTCAGCACATCGCCGTCAATCCGCCGCGCCTCTTCCGCAAACCAGCGCACAAACGAAGCCGCATAATCAATTTCGCCGCGCGACTCGGTCAGGCTTTTGCCCTGCTCCATCGTCATCAGGCGCGCCAGTGCTTCTTTGTTTTCTTTAACTAAAAAATACCAACGCCACAATATGTCGGCGCGTTCCAAAGCAGTTTTCGCCGCCCATAATTTTTGCGCTGCCGCCGCCTTTTGAATCAGGTTTTTCAGTTTGTCCGAACCCGTATTGCGGACATACGCCAAAATTTCGCCCGTTGCCGGATTGCCGACCCCGATGCCGTCTGAAATCGGGGAAAGGGAAATATCGGGATGCTTGATTAATTGGTAATATTCGTTCATTTCGTGTCCTCCGGTATGCGGAATAACCGCTTTCAAATGCCGTCAATCTCGCGGACATTATCATCTTCATATTCCAAAACTGCAAACCCTTCCGATGCCGTCTGAAGCATCCGATCGGGCAGCGCAACATCCGGGCGGTGTCTGAATATGGCGCGGGCGCAATCCCTGTCGTTTAAGAAAAATACTTTTTATACAATGGTAATCTTTAAAAAGAAAAGTAATGCAGCCCTTTGATGGGGTGCAATATATAAGGAGCAAAGATTGCAGTTACAAGGTGTGGTAGAGTATGGCAAAAATCTAAACATTACAGTCAAAATTACGGAGATCAAATAATGATTTTTAAACAGAATCAAAATTATTGGGCAGTTTTTGATGCTAATAAAGAAGCTCTGATTGTTCAAACATATTCAGGTTTGGGGTTAACGGCAATAGACCACCTATATCCCCCCCATATCCTGCCATTGGATACCGACAATGAAACTTTAGGCACGACGGTCTTGCAAGCGTTGGCAAACAGCAGGACGTTAGACAACGAAGCTGAACGTATTGATTTTTTAAAACAGGAAAATCTTAAACCACGCTATGAGGATTGGGTTGCCAAGCTATGCGGGAACTTGGGCTATAAAACCAAACGCGCCCTATTTAAAAACATGATGAGCGTGGATATTCGGCTGCACAACGGCTGCCTGAAAATCAGCCCGAGCCGCCATGTCAAGCTGGAAGCGTGGGATGCCATTGATGCAGACGATGTCATTTTATCATTGGATAACAGCCCTGAAGAAATCGGAGCAGGTTTAAGGTTGGCATTGAGCCGCTGCCGATAATATTTGATAAAAGGTCGTCTGAAAGCCGGAAACTTTTTTCAGACGATCTTTTTTATCACACTCAAAGCCTGCGTGCGTACCGCACACACCTTACCTGCACAGGTTTAATGCGGGCTACGGCTTGCTGAAGATAAAGTTATTAAGAAATTTAGCAAATATGGAAAAGATTGAGAAATTTAAATCTGAATTATTGGATAACATTTTTGAGTACATTCAATGCATATCTATTTTTGTCCACAAGAAAAAGATATATTATTTGATTGATTATAAGGAAAATTTCATATTAAACATGAAGTTGGATTTAGATTTTGATTTTAAAAACGGGAATATTACGTTAGAACAATATCAGGATGAAATGAATAGTTGTTATTACCGAAACGGTATCTGGCAATTAACTAAGGACAATTTTGAAAGCTATCTTCAATCAGATTCAGTCATTGTATTAAAAAAGGATGAATTGAAGGAACTGATGTTTCAGGGGTTTACTTCTGATGAAGCGGTAGGGTTATATTCCGTTGTTGAGAACAAGCTGTCGTACAATGATCCTATCTCAGACTCCGGCCAGCAAAATGATTTCTTAAAAATCAATCAGATTTCCTCGAGGCTGCCTTTATTCTATGTCAATTTTGACACTGAAGTGTACTTACATATGGATTGGGACAGATGTCATGAAGATTATGTCTATGATGGCTGGTTTTCAAAAGCGATGGATTTTGGGTATTTAATACCGGACGAATTTTGTTATTGGAAAATTGAAGGACGGGATTATTGGAAATTTATGCAAATATAAAGATAAGCAAACCATAGCTTGTATGAATTCAAAAGGCCGTCTGAAAAACAGCTTCGACAAAGACGCGGTTGCCAAAGAGATCAACCTGCAAAGGGAAGTAACGCAGGAGTTTGGTAAAAACGCCACCCAAGCCACAGCGGCCGTTGCAGACAAACTCGGCAAAACCCGAAGTTACGAACGGTATCAGGAAGCCCGAACCCTGCTGGAGGCCGAACTGCAAAACAAATCCGACACAAAAAATCGTCCGAAAAATCCGGACGGCGGTTCAAACAGGCTGCCCCGTTTAACGGGCGCGGCAGGAAGTTTCGACCGAATTGCCGTAGGCATCGGTAAAACCGAAAACGGCTTCGCTACCTTTCTGATGCCACTCGGTTCCGTTTCCGAACAAACCGTGTTCGGCGGTATAGCGTTCGCCGGATGCGGCAACGTCGGAAGAGAGGACGGCACGCCTGCCGTCCAACCGCAACGCGATTCTGCCGCCGTCCAAACGGCGGACGCGCACAGACAAACCGTTCTCGCAGGAAAATGCCCGAAAATCTGCCGGGCGGGCTTGGTTTTGAACGGACGGCATATGCCCGCGTCCGCCGCCATCATACGCCTCCGGCACGGCACAGGCCGCCAAAGACAAAACCGGCACGGTCAGTGCGAAAAACCTGATATTCATAAAAGCTCCCAAATAAAAAGAAAATATGTTTCAACACACAGGACGACACATAAAGCACCGCCCTATGTGCCGTCCTGATTCGGAAGGGGTTGCGCCCCCAAAATAAAGTCTGATTCTACCGCCCCAAAGGGCTGAGGTTCAACCGAAAAGGAAACACGATGAATCAATAATCCGGATTGCGCGCCCCTTCTTTACCCGTCTTCCGGCTCCGCCTTTTGCCTGACGATGCCGTCTGAACCTGCCCGCTAGCCGGAAAAATGTAAATTTTTTCCAAATTCCAAGTAAAAACCGCTATCAGTGTGCTAATTTGCGTTAAAATCCTATTCGGCGTTTAACGTTTTGTGCGCCCGCATCCCTGCACTGTTTGATGCGGGCATAAGGCACAAATCCCGACAAGCGCACTGTTTCATACTTCGTCAATCATTCAGACTCCGGTTTGTGCCCGTGCCGGCAGGCGGTCGGCCGTTTCCCGCCGTTCAGGCATATTCCGACAGTGTGAGATAAGGATTTATTCGATGAAATCACTCAAAACCTTCCTCATTTGGGGCATAGTGGTACTGGTCGGCTTAGCATCCTTTACCACTCTGGCTCTCAGCCGAGGCGAACAGGTCAGCGCGGTATGGATGGTTACCGCCGCCATATCCGTTTACTGCATCGCCTACCGTTTTTACAGCCTCTACATCGCCAACCGCGTAATGCGGCTCGATTCTAACCGCCTGACTCCGGCAGAACGCCACAACGACGGCTTGGACTACGTTCCGACGCACAAAGGCGTATTGTTCGGACACCACTTTGCCGCGATTGCGGGCGCGGGCCCTTTGGTCGGCCCGGTTTTGGCGGCGCAAATGGGTTACCTGCCCGGTACTTTGTGGATTATCTTCGGCGTGGTATTTGCCGGTGCGGTACAGGATATGATGGTCTTGTTCGTCTCTATGCGCCGAGACGGTAAGTCTTTGGGCGATATTGTGAAACAGGAACTCGGCACTGTCCCCGGCGTGATTGCCTCCATCGGTATTTTGATGATTATGGTCATCATTATGGCGGTGTTGGCGTTGATCGTTGTGAAAGCATTGGTTCACAGCCCTTGGGGTACGTTTACCATCGCCGCCACTATGCCGATTGCCCTGTTTATGGGTATCTACACGCGTTATATCCGTCCGGGCAAAATCGGCGAGATTTCCATCGTTGGCTTTATTTTGCTGATGCTGGCGGTAATTTACGGCGAAGATGTGGCGAAAAGTTCCATCGGGCATTGGTTCGACCTTGACGGCATCCAGCTCACTTGGGCGATTATGATTTACGGCTTTGTCGCCTCCGTATTGCCCGTATGGTTGCTGCTCACTCCGCGCGACTATCTCTCCACCTTCCTGAAAATCGGTACGATTGCGGCCTTGGCTTTGGGTATCGTCATCGTCAATCCCGCTTTGCAAATGCCTGCCGTAACCCACTTTATCGACGGTTCGGGTCCGGTATTCTCAGGCGCATTGTTCCCATTCTTGTTCATTACCATCGCCTGCGGTGCGGTTTCGGGCTTCCACGCGCTGATTTCTTCCGGCACTACGCCGAAAATGCTGGAAAACGAAACCCACGTCCGCATGATCGGTTACGGCGGTATGTTGATGGAAAGTTTCGTAGCCATTATGGCGCTTGCCGCCGCCGCATCGCTCGATCCCGGCGTGTACTTCGCCATGAACAGCCCAGCCGCCCTGATCGGTACGGATGCTAATACCGCCGCCGAAGTGATTACCACCAAGCTGCAATTCCCTGTCGATGCGGCAACCCTGTTGCACACCGCTAAGGAAGTGGGCGAAAACACCATCCTTTCCCGTGCGGGCGGTGCGCCTACCCTCGCAGTCGGTATGGCGCACATTATGAGCCGCCTGATTCCGGGCGAGGCGATGATGGCGTTCTGGTATCACTTCGCCCTGTTGTTTGAAGCCTTATTCATCCTGACCGCCGTCGATGCCGGTACGCGCGTCGCACGTTTTATGATTCAAGACTTAGGCAGCATCTTCTACAAACCTTTCGGCAACACCGACTCCATCCCTGCCAACCTGATTGCGACCTTCTTCGCCGTGGCATTGTGGGGCTACTTCCTCTACACCGGCGTAACCGACCCGCTGGGCGGCATCAACTCGCTCTGGCCTTTGTTCGGCATCGCCAACCAAATGCTGGCGGGCGTAGCCTTGATTATGTGCGCCGTTGTGTTGATTAAGATGAAACGCGATCGTTATGTCTGGGTGGCACTCGTTCCCGCCGTCGGCGTACTGTTTGTAACCTGCTACGCCGGTCTGCAAAAACTGTTCCACAACGACCCGCGCGTCAGCTTCCTCGCCCATGCCGGCAAATACAGCGACGCATTGGCTAAAAACGAAGTCCTTGCGCCTGCTAAAGACATCGGCGAAATGGCGCAAATCATCTTCAACGACAAGATTAATGCCGGTCTGACCATTCTCTTCTTGTCAGTTGTCGTGATTGTCGCCGCGTACGGTTTGCGTACCGCCCTCAAAGCACGCAAAGTCGGCTGGCCGACCGCCAAAGAAATCCCGGCGGTGTACCGCGACGGCAAACAGCCGGAGGCACAAGGTGAAGCGTAAACTCGCTGCTTGGTGGGAAACCGCCAAACTGACCGCCAACCTCATGGCAGGCGTGCCCGATTATGAAAACTACGTTGCACAGCAGCGCAAACATAATCCCAACGCCCCCGTGATGACCAAGCTGCAATTTCAAGACTACTGCCGCAAACGCCGCTGCGGCGCAAACGGCGGACGCTGCTGTTAAACCTGCTTGAAACAAATGCCGTCTGAAACCAATTTCAGACGGCATTTTATGCTGAAATCCCGCCCCGCAAGCCAAACGGTCGCCATATCGGGCAGGTTCGTCCGTCGGCAAACCGTGTTTTCTCCGCACAAAAATAACCATACGGCACAGTCAGTGTGTTGCCCCTTTCCGCCCCTCTGTTACCGCCGCTCCGAAAGGCGGATTTGCAACCCTTAATGAAATGCCGGTAAACAAACCATGAAAAACCTTATCATCTTCAATAAACCCTACGGCGTTATCTGCCAATTTTCACCGCACGAAAAACACAAAAGCCTCAAAGACTTCATCAACCTGCCCAGATTCTATCCTGCCGGACGGCTCGACACCGACAGCGAGGGGCTGCTTCTGCTGACCGACGACGGCAGACTTCAAGCACAAATTACCGACCCCAAATTCAAACACCCCAAAACCTACTGGGCGCAACTGGAGGGATTGCCCGACGAAAGCCGATTGGAAAGCCTAAGAAAAGGGATAGACTTGGGCGATTTCGTTACCCGTCCGGCAACCGTCCGCATCTTGAAACACGGCGAAGCAGATTCGTTATGGGAGCGCATCCCGCCGATACGCGTCCGCAAAACCGTTCCCGATTTTTGGATTGAAATTACCATTTCTGAGGGCAAAAACCGCCAAGTCAGGCGAATGACCGCCAAGGCGGGCTATCCCTGCCTGCGTCTGATCAGAGTGGCAAGCGGCAGACTGAAACTGTTTGATTTGGATTTAAAACCCGGGGAATGGGCATACGCCCCGTTCAGACCATAAAGCCGCACTGTCCTGCCATTATCCTTTTGCCCCTGCCGCTTAACGCTTAAAACAATTAGTAAA
Organism: Neisseria polysaccharea; assembly: GCF_963392925.1. Taxonomy (NCBI): domain Bacteria; kingdom Pseudomonadati; phylum Pseudomonadota; class Betaproteobacteria; order Neisseriales; family Neisseriaceae; genus Neisseria; species Neisseria polysaccharea. Next base: position 91,575 of record NZ_CAUJNZ010000001.1, on the reverse strand, counting down.
GCAAGGGATTATTCTAATTATCTAAGATGGCCTCAAATTTTTTACCGATTGAAACATCTTTAATCACGATGAGCTACAAATTTTAAAAGCAGAAATGGTTTTCTCCGTCGGGAGGATTAAAAATATGTCGTCCGAACGTTCGGGCGGCAGACAAAACGGCACTGCCCGATAAAGGCAGTGCCGTTGTCCGTTTCAAACCGTAAAACATCAGCCCAAATCAAAGGCTTTATGCAATACCCTGGTTGCCAGTTCCATATATTTTTCATCAATCAATACGGAAACTTTGATTTCAGAAGTTGAAATCATTTGGATGTTGATGCCTTCTTCTGCAAGTGTACGGAAGATTTTGGCGGCTACGCCGACGTGCGAACGCATACCCAAACCGACTGCGGAGACTTTGCACACGGTGTCGTCGCCGTCGATAGAGGCCGCGCCGATACTGTCTTGGCGTTCCGACAGGATTTCCAAAGTCTGTTTGTAATCGCCGCGCGGTACGGTGAAAGAAAAATCGGTCGTTCCTTCGCTGCCGACATTTTGGATAATCATATCGACTTCGATATTGGCATCGGCGACCGCGCCCAAAATCTGATAGGCGACGCCGGGTTTGTCGGGTACGCCGCGCACGTTGATGCGGGCTTGGTTTTTATCGAATGCGATACCGGTTACGGCAGCTCTTTCCATATTGTCGTCCTCTTCAAAGGTAATTAAGGTGCCGTTGCCGCCGTCTTGCAGGCTGCTCAGTACGCGCAGGCGCACTTTGTATTTTCCGGCAAATTCTACTGAACGGATTTGCAAAACTTTCGAACCGAGGCTGGCCAGTTCGATCATTTCTTCAAACGTTACCGTATCCATGCGGCGCGCTTCGGGCACGACGCGGGGGTCGGTGGTATAAACACCGTCTACATCGGTATAGATTTGGCATTCGTCCGCTTTAAGGGCTGCGGCGAGCGCAACGGCGGAAGTGTCGGAACCGCCGCGTCCGAGCGTGGAAATATCGCCTTCGCTGCTGATGCCTTGGAAGCCGGCGACGATGACGACTTTGCCATCAGCGAGGTCGGCGCGCATTTTTTCATCATCGATGCTTTCGATGCGGGCTTTGGTGTGGGCGGTATCGGTTTTGAGGGCGACCTGCCAGCCGGTGTAGCTTTTGGCATCCACGCCGATGTCTTTCAATGCCATTGCCAAAAGGCCGATGGTAACCTGTTCGCCGGTGGAGAGGACAACGTCCAATTCGCGCGGATCGGGGTGCTCCTGCATTTCGTGCGCCAGCGCAACCAGGCGGTTGGTTTCGCCGCTCATCGCGGATACGACAACAACGATATCGTGTCCTTCGGCGCGGGCTTTAGCGACACGTTTGGCTACGTTTTTAATGCGTTCGGGCGAGCCTACGGATGTGCCGCCGTATTTATGTACGATTAACGCCATGTTTCGTGCTTTCTTGTGTAGGGTTGGTCGGGCAGCATGGTTTGCTGGAAAAGGGCTTATTATTACTATTTTTTACTTGAAATTCAAGAACCGTTACAGAGTATTCGAATAAATCCCCCTGCATGCATAAAGAATGGCACCAACACATACAGCAAGCACTACCCCCATCCAATAAACTCTTCCATAACCCAATATGACGGCTATCTTGAGTGCAGCAAATCCGGATATATAGCTACTAAGCAATACCACGGAAAATTGCAGGCTGCTGTCGAGTACGGCGGTGGCATGGTCGGATTTGTCCATCACCAACGCCAGTATCACCGGCAGCAGCAGCGTGTAGCTCAGGCTCAGGGCGATGATTTGCGCGGGCGGCAGCCAAGGGTGGACACGTGCGAGCGTATCGATGGCGGTCATGGACGCCAAAAGCGGCAGTTGCAGCACGTAGAGCAAGAACACGAGTTTGCGGCGTGGATAATTGCGCGAAAACCAGCCCGACAGCGGCGTCACAATCAGGCAGGCAACAGGAATGCCCACCGCCAGAATCCCGCCCGTCTGTTTCGGAGTGAAGCCCAAATCCGCCAGTTTGGGTACAAAAGTTGCCGCCATAAACGCATAAGGTGCGGCAACGGCAAACAGCAAAACCAGCCACCGCCAGCCTGTTTCAGGTTGCTGCCAAAAAGAAACCAGCCGCGCTGCCAACGCCGTCCAACTGCCTTGCGCAGTCGGACTTTCCGGCTCGCGGTAGTACAAGAGTTGCAGCAACATCAGCAGGCTGAACGTAAGCATAAAGCCCGCTGCCGCCGTCTGTCCGTATTCCTGATACAGCCACAACACCAGTGCGCCGCCGATCATCTTACCGCCGCGCGCCGCCATCGTCTGAATCACGCCGCCGAAACCGCGTTCGCGGTGCGGCAGGACGATGCACGACAAACCCAGCATCGCGCAGCCGTACACCGCCGACATCGCCGAGAGCAGTACGCAGCAGGTCAAAAGCAGCGCGAAGTTCTGCGTTATGTCGGTACAGGCCATCAGCCCGAACACTGCCGAAAGCCCCAGCGTCGCCGCCAGCAGCCAGCCGCGAAACCGACCGAACCGCCCTGCCGGCCGCCGCTCCATCAGCGCGGCAAACAATACCTTCGCCGCTTCGATACCGCCGATTAAATGTATCCAGCTCAGTTGGTTCAGGCTGTAACTGTGATTTTTCAAAATAGCGACCAGCGCGACCAGATAAAAACCGGTTAGCGTGAATTTGTAAGTGCTGCCGCCGATAAGCAGCAGCCAGTCGCGTGAGTTTGGGGAAGTCTGATTGTCGGACATCACATGATTCTTTTGAAGATGAGGCAAATAAAGGGACAAGGCTGTCTGAACATATTGGGTGGCAATACTTGATTTGTATTTAAATAGGTTTAGTATCTTTTCAGACGGCCTTCAACGCTTCTTCTGCGCGAAGCAGGGCAGTTGTTTCATCTGCTTCTACGATGTAGTTCACGCCCAGCGCGAGGCCGAGTTTGGACGATTGTTCGCGGAAGAACGCCAGTTGCGCCGCGTCGGGTTCGATAAGGAGCATGGCGGCGCAGCGTTCGGACAGTTGCGGCCGATGTGCCTTTATCCATTCGATGTAAGTTTTGCGGTCGGCAATGCGTTGTTCATCGCTTACCTGCCGCCGCATTGGGGTGCAGACGGTGGTGAAGCGGGGGTTTTGGTTTAACAGGGTTTCGAATTCGGCCAGCCAGTCGGCGAAGTCAGCGACGTGGGTCAGGTCGGTCAGGTAGATGGTGCCTTCGGGCAGGGTTTTGGCGGGGGTGAAGTAGTGCATGGGATTCCTTTGGGTGTTTTGGAGGAATAAACGGTAGGTCGGGCATAAATGTCCGACCTATGTTTTTTCAGACTGCCTCTATCATTTCAGCTTCATTTAAAACTTCCATTCCGCGCTCACGCCTACGCTTCTGGGGCGTTGGTAGAGTGCGTCTTGGCGGTCGGTGCTGGAAATGAATATGGGGCGGCGGCGGTTGAACACGTTGTCGGCGTAGAGCGAGACGCGGCCTTGTTTGAAGTTGTAGGCGGTGTAGAGGTTGACTTGGTTGTATGCGCCGATTTTGCCTGATTCGGCATTGTCGGCAGCGGAGTAGTAGCCGCCGTAGAAGCGCACGTCGCCGCCGGCTTCCCAGCCTTTGTCGTTCAGGTATTTCACGCCGATGTTGGCGGTGTATTTGGGCGCGCGGCCGAGTTTGTTGCCTTCGATGCCGCTGTCGGGATAGCTTTTGATTTTGGTGTTGAGCAGTCCCAGTCCGGTGGTGAGTTTCAGGCTGTCGGTCGCCTGCCAGTCGGCGGCGAGTTCTGCGCCGTAGGTGTGGACTTTTTTGGCGTTTCGGATGATGACGGAATTGGTGCCGAGATAGAAGGGAAGCTGCATGTCGCGGTAGTGGTTCAGGAACAGGTTGCCGGTGAGTTGCAGGCGACGGTCTGCGCTGCGCCAGCGGGTGTACCACTCGTAGTTGTTCACATATTCGGGTTTATAAGTGTAGGTTACGACGGGGCGACCGAAGGTGATGCCTGCGCCGCCAGGGTTATAGCCGCGCGCGGCTTTGATGCCGCTGACCCATTGGTTGGTGGGTTTGAAGGCGATGTCGATTTTTGGCAGGAACACGGTCTGGCCTTTGTCTAAATCAAGGTGCAGTGCGCCGCTGCCGCCGCTTCGTTTGTGCGTTTCTTTTTCAAGGCGGGCGGCGGCCGTGATGTCCCATTTTTCGCTGAGGCTGTATGTGGTTTCGGCAAACAGGGCGCGCACGCTGTTGCGGTCGTCAAAGGTGTTGCGGCCGCCGACGCTGCGGATGTCCACCCATTCATCTTGTTTGCTGCGGAAGTAGTGCAGCCCGGCAAGGCCTTTCAGACGGCCTTTGTTGGAAAAATGCAGTACCGGCTCCCATTGCAGTTCGCGGCCTTTGAGTTCGGCGGGCACGCCTTGCGGACTGACGGTCATCGGCAGGTGCAGCCGCTCGTTGTGGTAGCGGCCGTAAACCAGTTTGTTTTCCAGTTTCAGATAGTCGTTAAGCTGCCACGATACGTCCCAGATGCCCGATGTCGAGCCGGTTACGAACACGGGCTTTTCTTTTAAAAAACGGCGGCTGGCGGTGTTGCCCATGATTTCGTTTTGCGGCGCGCGCGAACGGATGTGGTTCAGCGTCAGGCGGCTGTAAAAATCGGGATGGTTTTCGGGCGTGAGCAGGAGTTTGAAGCGCACGTTGGAGTTTTCCACGCGGCGCGGATTGCCGGTCGGCTCATAGGACACGAACGGCTCATAGCTTTCGCGTTGCTGCCGCTCCGCGCTCAAGCGGAAGGCAAGGTTGTTTTTCACAATCGGACCGGACACTACGCCGGCGATGTTGCGCGTTTTCTGGTTGCCCAAACCCAAGCGCAGCGCGCCTTCCCATTCGTCGGTCGGGTCTTTGGAACGCATCACCACTGCGCCCACCACCGCGTTCTGCCCGCGCACATGGCTTTGCGGCCCGCGCAAGACTTCCACTTGCTGCATGTCCCACAGCGACTGCGTGCCGAAGGCAAATTCATTGTAAGTGGCGGAGCGGCCGTCTATGGACAGGTTCAGGCGCGGCCGCGTGCCCGCAAAAAACGCCACCGCACCGACGGCAGGGCCGGAGCCGTCCACGCCGCGCACAGTCGGCAAATCGTTGCCGCCGCCCAAGTCCACCGTGTTCACAGTCTGTTTGAGCAGGTCGGTTGCGGAAAGGTTGTGGCCGCTGCGGTCGATGTTCGGCGTGGAGAAAACGCGGTTGGACGTGCCGGTTTCAAAGCCGCTGCGGTTGGTGCGTTCACCGGTGACGACGACTTCTTCCAACTGCACTTTTTCCGCGTCTTGCACCGCATCGACGGCATAAATCCATTCGGAGGCGAAAGCGGCGGCAAGCAGCAGCGGCAGGCGGCGGAGGGTAGGTTTCTGCATTTCCTTATCCTTTCAGACGGCATACGTTGGAGCGGATTGAACATCAAGCAATCCAACCGCTCCGGCAGTATGTAAATATCTATTATTTACAGATTTACATAAAACGAACTATTAATGTAAAGTATAAGAAATAAAAAATAGAAATGCAAGTGTTTATCATTAAAATCAACTTGCTGTTTTTGTTGCTACCGTAGGAAAATATAATGGGCAACCATATATTATGAAGCATCCGACTTTCAAATCATTTCAATAACCACCTTTTATAAAAAAAATCAAATCCCTTCTGCCTATATGACTACCAGTAAACAACAAACCATCATCGAAACCGCCCGCCGCCTGTTCCGCGAACACGGCTTTTCCGCCGTATCCGTGAGCGGCATCTGCGCCGAGGCCACCGTCAGCCGCGTTACCTTTTACAAATATTACAGCGGCAAAAACGCGCTCTTGCAAGAAATCGTTACCGAGCAGAAAAACCGCGTCCGTGCCGAATTTGAGGCACTGCTCGCACGGCAATGCAGCCTGCACGAAGCCGCCGAAGCCGTATTCTCCCTGCAACGGCAATCGTTCGACGAGCTTTATTCAGCCGACTTCCTGCGCGACATCGAGGAGAATACCGATTTAGAGCTGGAGCGGTTTTTCCACGAATTGAACGAAGAAAAATACGCCTTTATGCGCGGTTTCTTCCACACCTTGCAACAACGCCGCCTGATACAGCCCGATTTGCCGGTAGAACTCATCGACCTGTTCATCCGTCAAGCGGATATATTGATGCGTCATCCCACCTTGACAACCTTGTATTCAAACAAACCAGACAAATTACTGGAGACCATATTAGGTATGCTTCTGTACGGCCTGACAGGCAAACAAGACAAATAAAGAAAACCATCCGGAAACCCCACACTATTCCCGGATGGTCGTATTCTTCTAAAAATACTATGTCAAATATTCAAAGCAGCTTTCTGATATCGCACCAGCTCTCTTATGCCTTTTTCCGCCAGTCCGATCAGTTTGCCCAATTCTTCCAAACTGAATGGCGCGCCTTCCGCCGTTCCCTGTATTTCGATAATTTTTCCCGATGCGGTCATCACGATATTCACATCACTGTCGCAACCGGAGTCTTCGGGATAATCCAAATCCAAAAGCGGCACGCCGTTCACTACGCCTGCGGATACGGCGGCAACGGCTTCGCGGATGGGGTTTTCGGTCAATATGCCGTCTGAAACCAGTTTGCCGACGGCGATTTGCAGCGCGACAAACGCACCGGTAATCGAAGCCGTGCGCGTGCCGCCGTCTGCCTGAATCACGTCGCAGTCAATCAAAATTTGGCGTTCGCCGAGTTTTTCCATATCCACGACCGCGCGCAGCGACCGTCCGATAAGGCGTTGGATTTCTTGTGTGCGTCCCGACTGTTTGCCTGCCGAAGCTTCGCGGCGCATACGCGAAGCGGTTGAGGCGGGCAGCATCCCGTATTCCGCCGTTACCCAGCCTTGGTTTTTACCGCGCAAAAACGGCGGGACGTTTTCGTCTATGGAGGCTGTGCAGATGACTTTGGTGTTGCCGCATTCAATAAGGCACGAACCGTCCGTATGCGGCAGGAAATGAGGGGTGATTTTGATATCGCGCAGGCTGTCGGCGGCGCGTGAGGTGCGGATGTAATCAGGCATACTGCCCTCCCGTTAAAAACAGATAAATTAAAAAGCCTTAAATATGAAAAATCACATTTAAGGCCTTCAAACTGAAAATTTCTACGCCTCTTCGGCTTTGCTGCGGATAATCAAAAGCGGCAGGTGGCTTTGGCGCATTACCGTTTCGGCGAAACTGCCCATCAAAAGGTGCATCAGGCCGGTGCGCCCGTGCGTGCCCAACACCAGCAGGTCGGCACCGTTTTCATCGGCATAATCGACCAAATCCTGCGCCATTTCGCGCGCACCCTTATTGGCAACCAGCAGGTGTTTAACGGTATTTTCCACACCCAGTTCCCGGGCGGTGCGCTCGGCGGCATCCAAAACCTCGTTACCTTGTGCAATGGCGGCTGCCTCGTAACTCTCGTGTTGCAAAAATTCAGGGGCAAGCGCCATATATTCGGCAGGATTGGCAACGTGCACCAAAGTCAAGCGCGCGCTGTTGATTCCTGCAAGTTCGGCGGCATGTTTCAGGGCATTGATGGAAGTTTCACTGCCGTCAACGGCAACGACCAGATGTTTGTACATATCGTATTCTCCTTTTGCACCGCCTCGCGGTGCCGTCTTGTCGGATGGGCGCAGAGACAGTTTGCGCCGTTTCATTATAGACCCGCCGTCGGGCTTTATACAACAGCCGAACAGCCTGACCGCTTTCCAGTATAATATGCCGCTTCCGTGCAGTCAGGCATTTTTTGCCGGCTTTCGTTCACTTTTTGATTTGACGCAATCTTGCAGGATTCGACCATGTCCGACAACGCTTTGACCTCTTCGCGACGCTTCGGCGGCATCGCCAGACTCTACGGAGACTCTGCCTTGGCGCACTTTTCACAGGCACACGTCTGCGTAATCGGCGTGGGCGGTGTCGGCTCGTGGGCGGTCGAGGCTTTGGCGCGGACGGGCATCGGACGTTTGACTTTGATTGATTTGGACAACGTTGCCGAATCGAATGTCAACCGCCAGCTGCACGCCCTGACCGGCGACTTCGGCAAAGCAAAAGTTACCGCCTTGCGCGAACGTATTACACAAATCAATCCGCAATGCGAAGTATTTGAAATTGAAGATTTCGTTACCGAAGACAATTTGCCGGAATACTTCGGAAAAGGTTTTGATTTCGTCATCGACGCAATCGACCAAGTGCGCGTCAAAGCGGCAATGGCGGCTTATTTTGTGAAAAACCGTCAGCCTTTTATCATCAGCGGCGGCGCGGGCGGACAGAAAAACCCCGCCCTGATCCAAACCGCCGACTTAAGCCGCACCACCCACGACCCCCTGCTTGCCAACCTGCGCTATACCTTGCGGAAACGCTACGGCTTCAGCCGCGATACTAAGGAAAAAATGCGCGTGCCGTGCGTGTTCTCAACCGAAAACATCACACCGCCGCAATCGGGTGCGGCGTGTTCTGCCGATGCCGCGCCTCAGGGCTTGTCATGCGCGGGCTATGGTGCAAGTATGCTCGTTACCGCTTCGTTCGGACTGTATTGCGCACAGGCGGCGGTGGAACACATCGCGGGCAAAAATAAGCAATGCCGTCTGAAACAGGATTCAGACGGCATTTGAACAAACTATGGTTATGATTTAGGACAAAAAAGGATACGGATAAAAAATAACATAAAATATATGATTCCTAATAATATACCAAGTATCGGAGAGCTATTTAATGGAATTCGTTAATAATTTAGTTATTTTTTTCATTTTTATTACTAATGCTTATTCCGATATTTTTTGTAGTATATGGTATATACCAGAAGATGGGTTCCAAAAACAAACAATGGTGGAATTTCAACAATGTTTCCAAAATCATGGGATGGTGCTCGCATCAAAAATGAAGTTGAACATGCATTTGCAAATAAAACAATTAGTATAGAATTGCGCGGTGGAAAACCTACTCGAATATGGAAAGGCATTACACCAAATGGTGTAAAAGTTGAAGGTTATTTAGAACCAAATATTACTGTTTATCCTAAAATGTAAATTAATAAGAAATAAGTATGAGTTTAATATTTACTAAAGATTTTTTCAAAGATGGAAGTAATGATAGGTTTGGTGTTTTTGAAACTAATGATAATTTAGCTTGGCTAGGTAGTTTTTTAATGGATGATGGTGGAGTAGGAGTTTTGCATTTATTAAAAATGTCAGAATCTTTATTAAAAGAAATACAAGAAAATGCATCATCACAAGAAGAAATTTATCAATATAGAGAAAATTTTGGGGTCATTATTAATGGCGACATAGTACAAATAGATAGCTTGCTAACTGATGAAATTGTTTCTGTGATATCAACAAAAATTTTTACAGAAAAATTAAAAGAATGTATTAATTTTATTAAGAAAAATTATACCACCGAATTTGAGCAAGCGCAGGGTAAGATACGTTATCGCAAAATATGTATCCTAAGAACAAGTTTTACATTATTAGTGGTAATACTTTGCAGTATGTATTACATATATTGCCGTTATCTTGACCAACAAAAAGTAGCTTATTATTGCATAGATAAACAATGTATTTCTATTGTTCATCTATACAAAGATTATGGTATAAACTCTCCCACATATGCGAGAATTTACGCAGGAAAAATATTGTTTAGATTTCAAGTAAGAGCTAAAAATTACGCTGAATTACTTATGGAAGATGATATATCAATTAGTAAAAAAATTTTGGGGAATAAATTTATCATTTATGGGTCGCTACCTGTAATATACGGTAATGTAGATAATATTGAAGTAAAAGAAGCTACTGGTTATATAGATAGAGCCAGTACTGATTATATTGTCTCAAGAAACTTAAAATTCAGACATTTATATTAATTAAGAGGTTTTAGCAAAACCGTATTCACAACCTGCTCCTTTTCAAAACATTTGCATTTAAAAGCCGTTATAATGCCGTCTGAACATCTGCCCGACCACATTACGCGTGAATGCCGGCAGATTGTTTTCTTTTGTAAACTTATATTAAAATCCACTTACCGATTCACGCCATGCCGCCCATCCCTGCCCCATCTGCACCATCCGAGCACACCGTCGCATGGGTATTCGGCCAACCCGTTACCGATTTGCCGCAGGATTTGTTTATCCCGCCCGACGCGCTGAAAGTCGTATTGGGCAGTTTTCAAGGCCCTTTGGATCTGCTGCTCTACCTTATCCGCAAACAGAATATCGATGTTCTCGATATTCCGATGGTGGAAATTACCGGGCAGTATCTGCACTACATCGCCCAAATGGAAGCCTACCAGTTTGATTTGGCGGCAGAATATCTTTTGATGGCGGCAATGCTGATTGAAATCAAATCGCGCCTGCTGCTGCCGCGTACCGAAGCCGTCGAAGACGAAGAAGCCGACCCGCGTGCCGAACTGGTGCGCCGTCTGCTTGCCTACGAGCAAATGAAGCTGGCGGCGCAGGGTTTGGACGCGCTGCCCCGAGCTGGACGGGATTTCGCGTGGGCTTACCTGCCGCTGGAAATTGCCGTCGAGACGAAGCTGCCCGAGGTTTACATCGCCGATTTGACGCGGGCATGGTTGGGCATTCTTTCTCGGGCAAAACACACACGCAGCCACGAAGTAATCCAAGAAACCCTTTCCGTGCGCGCGCAAATGGCGGCAATCCTGCGCCGTTTGAACGGACACGGAATATGCAGGTTTCACGACCTGTTCAATCCCGAACAGGGTGCGGCTTACGTGGTCGTCAACTTCATCGCGCTGCTAGAGCTTGCAAAGGAAGGCTTGGTCAGAATCGTGCAGGAAGTCGGTTTCGGAGAAATCCGAATCAGCCTCAATCATCAAGAAACGCCTTCAGACGGCATGACCGGGACAGAAACACCGGATTGACCTATTTAAAAAGGAACATGATGACAAGCAAACAAAACCAAGCCTCATTATGGGCGGTCGGACTGATGCTGTTTGCCCTGTTTTTTGGTGCGGGCAACCTGATTTATCCCGCCTATCTCGGTCAGCAGGCAGGCGAAAACTGGCTGATTTCCATGCCCGGCTTCTTATTGACCGGCGCAGGCCTGCCGCTATTGGGCGTAATCGCCATCGGCTACTCGGGTTCCCGTGATGTCGAAGCACTCGCCTCGCGTGTCGCCCCCTGGTACGGCATAGCGTTTGCCGCCTCCCTCTACCTTGCCATCGGCCCGCTGTTCGCCCTGCCCCGAACGGCGACAGTTTCCTTTGAAATCGGCGTTTTACCGCTGATCGGCAATCTTCCCCCGAATATGGCTCAGGCAGTATTCAGCCTGCTTTTTTTCGGCCTGGCCTACTGGCTTTCGATGTCTCCGAGCAAATTGGTTGACCGCATCGGAAAAATCCTGACGCCCGCACTCCTGCTGACTATCGCCGTATTGGTCGGTTATGCCGCACTCAACCCCATCGGCGCACCGCTTGCCGCACAAGGCGATTTTGCCGGCCGCCCGATGATTAAAGGCATTTTGGAAGGCTACGGCACGATGGACGCCCTCGCCTCGCTCGTATTTGCCATTATCGTTATCGACGCCGTCCGCGCCATGGGTGTCGACAACCGTTCGGACCTGCTGAAAACCACCGCCATATCAGGTCTGATGGCTGCAGGCTGCCTCGCTGCGGTTTACCTGCTGATAGGCTATATGGGGGCGGCCAGTGTGGTGGGAATCGGTTTGCAGAAAAACGGTGCGCTGGTATTGTCGAAATCGGCACAATACTATTTCGGACTGGGCGGCAACCTGCTGCTCGGCATCATCGTACTGCTAGCCTGCCTGACCACGGCGGTCGGTCTGGTTACTTCGTGTGCCGAATACTTCAACCGCCTCTGTCCAGGCATTTCCTATAAAACCTTCGTCATCATCAATACGCTGGTTTCCATCGTCTTGGCAAACAAGGGGCTGTCAGCCATCCTGCAGATTTCCGTCCCCATGCTCATGCTGCTTTATCCGCTGACCATCGTACTCATCCTGCTGACCCTGACCGACAGGCTGTTCGGCGGTAGCCGCATCGTCTATTTCTGCACCATGATGCCCGCACTGGCGGTCGGCCTGCTCGATGCCTACAAAACCGCCTTCGGTTTCAGCGAAACGGCAGCAAAAGCCATCGACAAAGCCCTTCCCCTATACAGCATAGGACTGGGCTGGATTATTCCCTCTTTAACTTGCTTTGCCTTAGGCTGCCTGCTCAATGCGGCCGTAAGGAAAAAATCCTGAAACCATGCCGTCTGAAAGACCTTCAGACGGCATTTTCGGTACACAGGGTAAATGTGATGTGTTCTAATACGTCCTAAGCCGCCACCAGAAATCGGGAGACACGCCATATGACCGGCATCATACATTCACTTCTTGACACCGACCTCTACAAATTCACTATGCTGCAAGTGGTTCTGCACCAGTTTCCGCAGACACACAGCCTTTACGAATTCCGATGCCGCAATGCCTCGACTCCCTATCCGCTTGCCGATATCAAGGAAGACTTGGAAGCCGAACTCGACGCACTCTGCCAACTGCGCTTTACCCATGACGAACTCGGCTACCTCCGCAGCCTGCGTTTCATTAAAAGCGATTTTGTCGACTATCTCGAACTCTTCCAGCTCCAACGCCGCTTTGTTGAAGTCGGCACCGATGCCGAAGGCCGTCTGAACATCCGTATCGAAGGCCCCATGATTCAAGCGATGTTCTTTGAAATCTTCATCCTTGCCATAGTCAATGAACTTTACTTCCGCCGCCTGGAAACCCCTGCAGTCATAGAAGAAGGCGAACGCCGGCTTCAAGCCAAAGCCGCGCGTCTGAAAGAAATAGCCGCCACACAGAATCCGGACGATCCGCCCTTCCTGATTTCCGACTTCGGCACACGCCGCCGCTACAACCTCCCATGGCAGGAACACGTCATACGCACCCTGCTTGAAGCCGCCCCCGGCATCGTACGCGGGACCAGCAACGTTTATCTCGCCAAAAAACTCGGCATTACCCCCATCGGCACCATGGCGCACGAGTTCCTGCAGGCATTCCAGGCCCTCGACGTACAATTGCGGAATTTCCAAAAAGCCGCGCTTGAAAGCTGGGTACACGAATACCGCGGCGACCTCGGTATCGCATTGACCGACGTGGTCGGCATGGATGCCTTCCTGCGCGATTTCGACCTTTATTTCGCCAAGCTCTTCGACGGTTTGCGGCATGACAGCGGAGACCCCTACGAATGGGGGGACAAAGCCTACACGCACTATAAAAAACTCAAAATCGACAGCCGGACCAAAATGCTGACCTTCTCCGACGGGCTGGACATCGAACGCTCTTGGGCATTGCACCAATATTTCAAAGACCGCTTCAAAACCGGCTTTGGCATCGGCACCAACCTCACCAACGATATGGGGCATACGCCTTTGAATATCGTGTTGAAACTGGTCGAATGCAACGGGCAGTCCGTCGCCAAGCTGTCCGACTCTCCGGGCAAAACCATGACCAACAACAGCACCTTCCTCGCCTACCTGCGCCAAGTGTTCGACGTACCCGAACCCGAAACGCCGTAAACCGGCAGAAAAAGCGCACAATTCCTGTTTCTGCCGCATAAAATCTTTTAAAATACCGCCTGATTTGAATTTAACCGAAAGACCGAACTTCATGAACCTACATCAAACCGTCGAACACGAAGCCGCCGCCGCCTTTGCCGCCGCAGGCATCGCCGGCAGCCCCGTTGTCTTGCAGCCGACCAAAAATGCCGAACACGGCGATTTCCAAATCAACGGCGTGATGGGTGCGGCAAAAAAAGCCAAACAAAACCCGCGCGAATTGGCGCAAAAAGTTGCCGAAGTATTGGCGGGCAACGCCGTCATCGAAAGCGCGGAAGTCGCCGGTCCGGGTTTCATCAACCTGCGCCTGCGTCCTGAATTCCTCGCCCGAAACATTCAGACGGCCTTGAACGACGCACGTTTCGGCATAGCGAAAACCGACAAACCGCAAACCGTCGTCATCGACTATTCTTCGCCCAATCTGGCAAAAGAAATGCACGTCGGACACCTCCGTTCCAGCATCATCGGCGACAGCATTTCGCGCGTGTTGGCATTTATGGGCAACACCGTTATCCGCCAAAACCACGTCGGCGACTGGGGTACGCAGTTTGGCATGTTGGTCGCTTATTTGGTCGAACAGCAAAAAGACAATGCCGCATTCGAGCTGGCGGATTTGGAGCAATTTTACCGCGCCGCCAAAGTGCGCTTTGACGAAGACCCTACCTTTGCCGACACCGCACGCGAATACGTTGTGAAGCTGCAAGGCGGCGATGAAACCGTTTTGGCGTTGTGGAAACAGTTTGTCGATATTTCGCTCTCGCACGCCCAAGCCGTTTACGACACGCTGAGTTTGAAGCTGCGCCCCGAAGACGTGGCAGGCGAATCGAAATACAACGACGATTTGCAACCTGTAGTCGATGATTTGGTTCAAAAAGGCCTGGCAGTCGAAGACGACGGCGCGAAAGTCGTGTTCTTGGACGAGTTTAAAAACAAAGAAGGCGAACCTGCCGCATTTATCGTGCAAAAACAAGGCGGCGGCTTCCTTTATGCTTCCACCGATTTGGCGTGTCTGCGCTACCGCATAGGCCGTCTGAAAGCCGACCGCCTGCTGTACGTCGTCGACCACCGCCAAGCCCTGCACTTTGAGCAACTCTTTACCACTTCCCGCAAAGCAGGCTATCTGCCGGAAGATGTAAAAGCCGAGTTTATCGGCTTCGGTACCATGATGGGCAAAGACGGCAAACCGTTCAAAACGCGCAGCGGCGACACCGTAAAACTGGTTGACCTGCTGACTGAAGCCGTTGAACGTGCCACCGCTTTGGTGAAAGAGAAAAACCCTGAATTGGGCACAGACGAAGCAGGTAAAATCGGCAAAACCGTCGGCATCGGCGCAGTTAAATACGCCGATTTGAGCAAAAACCGCACCAGCGATTATGTGTTCGACTGGGACGCCATGCTTTCGTTCGAAGGCAATACCGCCCCCTACCTGCAATACGCCTATACCCGTGTGCAAAGCGTGTTCCGCAAAGCCGGTGAATGGGACGCAACCGCGCCAACCGTTTTGACCGAACCGCTGGAAAAACAGCTTGCCGCCGAGCTGCTGAAATTTGAAGACGTACTGCAAAGCGTGGCGGACACGGCGTATCCGCACTACCTCGCCGCCTACCTCTATCAAATTGCGACCCTGTTCAGCCGCTTCTACGAAGCCTGTCCGATACTCAAAGCCGAAGGCGCAAGCCGCAACAGCCGCCTGCAACTGGCGAAGCTCACCGGCGACACGCTGAAACAAGGCTTGGATTTGCTGGGCATCGATGTGTTGGACGTAATGTAAAACCGCACCGCCCGATTGCGGACAACAGCCTCGCCATCCTTATCCGAATCTGAAAAAAGCGGCGCGATACACCGTATCCGCCGCCCCTCCCAAAATGCGAAACAAACAAACGCCAAGCAAGCAAGCAAGCAAGCAAGCAAGCAAGCAAGCAAGCAAGCAAGCAAGCAAGCAAGCAAGCAAGCAAAAAATTATAACCCCCTTCCTGCCGACGCACGCACTTTCCGCGCGGCGCATTCCCCTTTTCCCGCCCCTCAAATCCGCCTTTTCTTCAGGCAGGGTTTCAGCCCGCCTCTTTTCCCTGTTTTCCTTTCCCCGACACGCGTGCGCGCCCCCTGCCGCACTGTGCTGCACTTTCGCGCCCGGACGGCATCGTTCCGCCATCCGGTTCTCTGTTTTAAATACCCCTGTTTCAGAAAGAAATGCAGATGTTTCAACACACAGGACGACACATAAAGCACCGCCCTATGTGTTGCCCTGATTTGGAAGGGGTTACGCCTCCCAAATAAAGTCTGATCCTGCCGCCCCGAAGGACAGATGTCCGAGTGGCGGGGTTTCAACCGAAAAGGAAATACGATGAATATTCACGCCCTGCTCTCCAAACAATGGACGCTGCCGCCATTCCTGCCGAAACGGCTGCTGCTGTCCCTGCTGATACTGCTGGCTCCCAATGCGATGTTTTGGGTTTTGGCACTGCTGACCGCCACCGCCCGCCCGATTGTCAATTTGGACTACCTTCCCGCCGCGCTGCTGATCGCCCTGCCTTGGCGTTTCGTCAAAATTACCGGCGTATTGGCGTTTTGGCTGGCAGTTTTGTTTGACGGGCTGATGATGGTGATCCAGCTTTTCCCTTTTATGGACCTCATCGGCGCCATCAACCTCGTCCCCTTCATCCTGACCGCCCCCGCCCCTTATCAGATAATGACCGGGCTGTTGCTGCTGTATATGCTGGCGATGCCGTTTGTGTTGCAGAAAGCCACCGCCAAAACCGACTTCCGACACCTTGCCGTCTGCGCCGCCGTTGTGGCGGCAGCCGGCTATTTCACCGGCCATTTGAGTTACTACGACCGGGGGCGGATGGCCAATATCTTCGGCGCAAACAACTTCTATTACGCCAAAAGTCAGGCGATGCTCTACACCGTCAGCCAGAATGCCGACTTTATTACCGCCGGCCTGGTCGATCCCGTCTTCCTCCCCTTGGGCAATCAACAGCGTGCCGCCACGCATCTGAACGAGCCGAAATCTCAAAAAATCCTCTTTATCGTCGCCGAATCTTGGGGGCTGCCGGCCAATCCCGAACTTCAAAACGCCACTTTTGCCAAACTGCTGGCGCAAAAAGACCGTTTTTCAGTTTGGGAAAGCGGCAGTTTTCCCTTTATCGGCGCGACGGTCGAAGGCGAAATGCGCGAATTGTGCGCCTACGGCGGTTTGCGCGGGTTTGCACTGCGCCGCGCGCCCGACGAAAAATTTGCCCGCTGCCTCCCCAACCGTTTGAAACAAGAAGGTTACGCCACCTTTGCGATGCACGGCGCGGGTAGTTCGCTTTACGACCGCTTCAGCTGGTATCCGAGGGCGGGCTTTCAAGAAATCAAAACCGCCGAAAACCTGATCGGTAAAAAAACCTGCGCCATTTTCAGCGGCGTGTGCGACAGCGAGCTGTTCGGCGAAGTGTCGGCATTTTTCAAAAAACACGACAAGGGACTGTTTTACTGGATGACGCTGACCAGCCACGCCGACTATCCCGAATCCGACATTTTCAACCACAGGCTCAAATGCACCGAATACGGCCTGCCCGCCGAAACCGACCTCTGCCGCAATTTCAGCCTGCACACCCAATTCTTCGACCAACTGGCGGATTTAATCCGACGCCCCGAAATGAAAGGCACGGAAGTCATCATCGTCGGCGACCATCCGCCGCCCGTCGGCAACCTCAATGAAACCTTCCGCTACCTCAAACAGGGGCACGTCGCCTGGCTGCACTTCAAAATCAAATAACAACAATGCCGTCTGAACGCACCAACAGCCTTCAGACGGCATTTTGCAGACAGGCCGACCCCCTCAAGCCCACTTTTTTCATCGTCGCTTTGTAAGAATCCAAAAATCCAAAATCACAGGAAGTTATCAAAAAAACAGAAACCATCCACCGTCATTCCCGCGCAGGCGGGAATCCAAAGCCACGGGAATTTATCGGAAAAACCGAAACTTCTCCGCCGTCGTTCCCGCGAAAACGGGAATCCAGAAACCCAAAGCCACAGAAATTTATCGGAAATAACTGAAACTCCTCCGCCGTCATTCCCGCGCAGGCGGGAATCTAGGTCTGTCGGTGCGGAAACTTATCGGATAAAACGGTTTCTTCAGATTTTACGTTCTGGATTCCCACTTTCGTGGGAATGACGGGATGTAGGTTCGTAGGAATGACGTGGTGCAGGTTTCCGTATGGATGGATTCGTCATTCCCGCGAAAGCGGGAATCCAAAGCCACGGGAATTTATCGGAAAAACCGAAACTCAAAAACAACGGAAACCGAACGGACAGGATTCCCGCCTGCGCGGGAATGACGGCTCATACATCACCCCAAAAAATTGAAACCAAACAACTGAGATTCCCTCTTGCGTGAGGCTGACAGATGCCGTCTGAAAGGCTTTCAGACGGCATAGGGCGTTTTCTCTTTGAATTTATAGTGGATTAACAAAAATCAGGACAAGGCGACGAAGCCGCAGACAGTACAAATAGTACGGAACCGATTCACTTGGTGCTTCAGCACCTTAGAGAATCGTTCTCTTTGAGCTAAGGCGAGGCAACGCCGTACTGGTTTTTGTTAATCCACTATAAATTTGCCACAAAAAAGCCGCCTCAAATGAATACCGGGGCGGCTTTTTGTTGATATGACTCCAATCAGCGGTGTTGCGGATTGTAACGTTTTTCCAAACGCAGGAATATCCAGCCTAAGAAAGTCGTCATCAGAAGATAAATCAGGGCGACGGTGTAAAGCGGTTCTTCATAAACCGAGTACCGGCCCGTAATCGTTTTCTGAACATAGGCCAACTCCGGCACGGCAATGACCGACAGCAGCGAGCTGTCTTTCAAGAGCGTGATGAACTCGCTTGCCAAAGGCGGCAGCATACGGCGCAATGCCTGCGGCAGAATCACATAGCGCATCGCCTGCGGATAAGTCATACCCAAAGAACGCGCCGCCTCCATCTGCCCTTTGTCTATAGACTGGATGCCCGCGCGGAAAATCTCACAGATATACGCCCCCGAGTTGGCGATCAGTGCCAAAGAACCGGCAATCAGCGGGCCGTATCCCCGACGCAGCTCGACTGCCGCCTCGCCGCTGACCAAAATGCCGTCTGAAGGATGGACGAAAAACAGAAACCACACATACGCCCAAATCACAATCTGCACAAACAGCGGCGTGCCCCGGAACAGGGTAACGTACAACAGGGAAAACTTACGCAACGCCCACGCCAGCACGCGCATCGGCACACCGGCTTTTTCCAAGTGAATCAGGCGCGCCAATGCCAAAAGCAACCCCAATACCGAACCGCCCGAGGTCGCCACGACCGTCAGCCCCAGTGTCGTCAGTGCGCCATAAAGGAACATCCAGCGGTATTCGTAAATAATGTCAAAACGAAAATCCATATAGTGTCCGTATCAAAAACCGGCGAAACTGCCGCCATTTCAAAATAATCCGCCATTTTACCGTAAAAACCGCCGCCTGAACTTTTTTATCGCGGCAGACGGCGGTTGCGCGTTTCCGCAAAAATGCCGGACGCGCGGTTTTCAGACGGCATTTGCCGTTCAAAGCCGTGCGGTGTCTTTACCAAATGCCCAACCATTCGCCCACGGAATCCATCCAATCCTTATTGCCCCCGCCGTTCCTGCCTGCCCGGCGGTACGCCCACGGCGCTTGCGGATTTTTAGCTTTCCACAATCCTTTGCGTTCCCTTTCCGCCTGAATTTGAGCGTCGGCATAGTCGGCAAAATCCGCCTTATCCTGCTGTTCTTTAGCATAACTTTTATAATGCCACGCCGCCCCATCCTGCACCTGCATCAGGTTCAAATCGGTTTTGCCGACAAAAACCTGCGCCACTTCGCGCTGATAGCGGTCGGTATCGAACACGCGCACGCTGACTTTCCTGCCTTCCGCCGCCGCGCGCAGGTTGTCGCGCGAACGCGTGCCGTAAGCCTGCTTCATCTCCGGCGCATCGATATACGCCATACGGATTTTGTGTTTCGCGCCGTCGCCGTCGATGACGTGCAGGGTGTCGCCGTCATAGACTTTGGACACCGTGCCTGTGTAGCTGCGCCCGGATTTTGCCGATGCCCGTCGGCGAACGGGTGTTTCATACCTACCCGCACCCTCCTCTACACCCAATTCATTCAGTACGGCAATACCGGTACGGACAAGCTCGCTGTCGTATCCCGTATAACCCAACGCGCCCAAAAGCGACAGGGCGACGGGAAGCCATTTCATGATTTTTTTAATCTGCATATTTTTCAAATGCCGATGCCGTCTGAACATATCGGAACCGGATTTCAGACGGCATCTTAACGTCAGGATTACCCTTGGCAGGGATAGATGACTTTCGCGCCCTCTTCCGTACCTAAAATCAACACGTCGGCGGCATCGCGGGCGAATATGCCGTTTTCGAGCACGCCGGTGATTTTGTTGATTTCGTCTTCCATCGTCAGCGGTTTGTCGATATTCAAGCCGTGGACATCGACGATTTGGTTACCGTAAAACGTGGTGTAGCCGATACGCAGTTCGGGCTGTCCGCCCATAGCGAGCAGGCGGCGCGACACGAGCGAACGCGCGCTTTCGACGACTTCCACGGGCAGTGGGAATTTGCCCAAACGTGAAACATATTTGCTTTCATCCGCAATGCAGATGAATTTTTCGGACGCGCTGGCGACGATTTTTTCGTTGAGGTGCGCGCCGCCGCCGCCCTTAATCATTTGCAGGGCGTGGTTGACTTCGTCCGCACCGTCGATATAGACCGCCAAACCGGACACTTCGTTCAAAGAAACGACGGGAATGTCGTACTGGGCAAGCAGTTCGCTGGATTTTTTGGAAGTAGATACCGCGCCTTTGATTTTTTTGCCGCTTTTGCCCAAGGCTTCGATGAAAAAGTTGATGGTCGAGCCGGTACCGATGCCGATATATTCATTTTCGGGTACGAATTCGACTGCTTTTTCGGCGGCGATGCGCTTGAGTTCGTCTTGTGTCGTCATATTTTTGTCCTTTGGGAAACCGTATCAACAAACAGCCGCCATCTTAACATTTTTTTGCACGTCCTGCCCGCCGCGTTCAAATCCGTACCAGCAATACCGCCGCCTGCGCCTCTATGCCTTCCATGCGCCCGAGATAACCGAGTTTTTCGTTGGTTTTGCCTTTGATGTTGACGCACGAAATATCGATACCCAAATCGGCGGCGATGTTGGCACGCATTTGCGGAATGTGCGGCGCGAGTTTGGGTTTCTGTGCAATCACGGTCGTATCGACATTGACCGCCTGCCAACCCTGCGCCTGAACGCTTTGATACGCCGCACGCAAAAGGGCGCGACTGTCCGCATCTTTGAACTCTGCGGCGGTGTCGGGGAAATGGCTGCCGATATCGCCCAAACCTGCCGCGCCGAGCAGCGCGTCGGTAACGGCGTGCAGCAGCGCGTCGGCATCGGAATGTCCGAGCAGTCCTTTTTCAAATGGGATTTCAACTCCGCCGAGTATCAGCTTTCTGCCTTCGCTCAGTTGGTGGACATCGTAGCCCTGTCCGATACGGATGTTTGTCATCGTTTGTGTTCCTGATGGTTTGAATTGAAGTTCAGACGGCATCGAGCAGCAGCCTGACGATGTATGCGTCCTGCGGCTGCGTCAGTTTCAAATTGCGCGCGTCGCCCTGTATCAGCAAAGGGCGGATGCCCAATTTTTCGACGGCGGAGGCTTCATCGGTAATGCCGTCCAAGTTTTCCGCAGCCAATGCGCGGTGCAGCAAACCCGCTTGAAAAAGCTGCGGCGTTTGTGCCTGCCAAAGACTCGTCCGCTCGACAGTGGCACTGATTTGTCCGCCTTCTGCGCGCTTGAGCGTATCGGCAACGGGAATTGCCAAAATTCCGCCTTCGGCGGCGTTGCCCGCCTGTTCTATCAACCGCGTCAGGGCTTCAGACGGCAGGCAGCATCGGGCGGCATCGTGTACCAGAATATTGTCGGTTTCCGCCGCCAAACCGGTTTCCAACAGTTTTGCCACACCGTTGCGGACAGTTTCGGCGCGGGTCTGTCCGCCGTTTTTCCACACCCGAACCTGTGGAAATGCCGTCTGAACCTTATCGGCAAACGTGTCTTCGGGCGAGACGACAACGACGGTCAAATCGACGGCCTCATGCCGTTCAAAAATCCCAATCGTATGTTCTAAAACGGTTTTGCTTCCGATTTCGACATACTGCTTGGGTTTGTCCGCACCGAAACGCGCCCCGATGCCCGCAGCGGGAATCAGGGCAATATTTTTGCGTTTCATGCGTTTTCCCCGCCGTTTTCAGACGGCACGGCTTCCTTACGCCAAATACAGGCTTCGCCCAAGCCGTCCAAATATTGCCCGTGTTCCGCCAACTCGTTTTCGTCCGCCCTGATGACTTTCAGTTTGCCGCTGCGTTTGGTTTCGGTATGCGCCACGGGTTTGGTTTCCATTTTTTCCTCTGCGGTCTCCCCCATCAAGTCGAACTGCTGGCGTGTCATAGCAAGATAGACCTCGCCCAAAAGTTCGCAGTCAATCAATGCGCCGTGCAGGACGCGCTTGCTGCGGTCGACGGAAAAACGGTTGCACAAAGCATCCAGACTCGCTTTCTGCCCCGGAAACATCTCGCGCGCCATCGCCAGGGTATCGGTAACGGTACAGCCGAGTTCCTCGACAGTCGGCAGCCCCATCCGGCGGAACTCCATATTGAGGAAGCCCACGTCGAATTTGGCATTGTGGATAATCAGTTCCGCACCGCGCAGAAAATCGGCAATCTGCCTGCCGACCTCTGCAAACGGCGGCGCGTTTTTCCCTTCCAAAACCTCTATCGTCAAGCCGTGGACGCGTGCCACCTCTTCGGGCATATCGCGCTCGGGGTGGACATAAAGGTGCAGGTTTTTGTCGGTCATTTGGCGGTTGATCATTTCCAGACCGGCAAACTCGACCAAGCGGTCGCCGCCGTCGGCATACAGGCCGGTGGTTTCGGTATCGAGGATGATTTGGCGTTGAATCATATCTGCTTCTTTCTTCAAATTTTCCATCTGCTGACTATTTTTTAGGCAGCGTATTTTTCTATTTTCATTTCAATGCACAAACCCACTTATTCACAGCGTGTTCACAACATTGGGCAGGCGTATTGTGTATTTTGGGGACGATTTTTTCAGACGGCATTTACCGTTTTTCCCCGATTGCCGCCGCGCCTAAAAACCGCCTTTCGCGCTTAATCAAAAATACCGCCAACGGAATATTGCCCAAGGCGACAATCAGATACAGCAGTGAAATGCTGTCAAACAAAAACAGCAGTACCGCACTCAAAACGGCGGCGGAAACCATAAAGATACCGTTAATGATATTGTTGGCGGCAACAGCGTGGGCACGGAAAGTTTCACTGCTGGCGGTTTGCAGCCAAGTATAGAGCGGTACGGAGAAGAAGCCGCCGAAAAAGCCGATCAGCATCATCACCAGCATGACGGGGTATGCCCATCCTTGCGATAAAAACCAAAAAATGCCGTTCAGCCCTTCAAAACGGTGTCCGTGCGTCAGCCACACCAAAACCAGGCCGCAAACCGTCAAACCCAACGCACCAACCGTTACCCAAGCCAACATCAGCCGTTCTCTGCTGAACTTGGCACACAGTACCGAACCGGCGGCAATACCGATGGAAAACAAAGCAAGCATCAGGTTAAAAACATTGTCGTTGCCGCCCAAATGGATTTGGGTAAAGGTCGGCAGTTGCGTAGTATAGACCGCGCCGACAAACCAAAACCACGAAATACCGATAATGGCGGTAAAGACGGGTTTGTACCGCACCGTTTCACGAAGCAGGGATTTTGTACCCCGGACAATATTCCACTCGATTTGGGTATCGACAGCCTTGGCGGGTACGGACGGCATAAGCAGGCTGCCGGCCGTGCCTCCGACGGCGACCAGCAAAACCAGTATCCCGACAATATAAGGCGGCGCACCTGCCACCGCAGTCCCCAGTATCTGACCGAACAGGATGGCGATAAACGTACCAGATTCAATCAGGCTGTTGCCCATCATCAGCTCTTCGTCGTCGAGATAATCGGGCAGGATGGCGTATTTCAGCGGGCCGAACAGCGTCGACTGCGCGCCCATGCAAAACAGGCAGAGCAAGAGCAGCGGGGCAGACCGGATATAAAACCCGTATGCCGCCACCACCATAATGATGATTTCCAGCACCTTGACCCAACGTGCCAAAACAGCCTTGTCGAATTTATTGCTCAACTGTCCCGACAGTGCAGAAAACAGGAAATACGGCAGGATAAACAGCAATGCACCCAAATTCAACATCTGTCCGGCAGGCAGAACGCCATTTTTTCCCAAACCGTAAAAGCTGATCATCACAAACAGCGCGGTTTTAAACACATTGTCGTTGAACGCACCGAGAAACTGCGTGCCGAAAAGCGGGGCGAAACGGCGGCTTTTAACCAGTCCCAAACCGCCTTTTTTAGCGTCCATCGTTTTCCTTCTCTTTTTCAATCAGTTTACTTGTCGAATCATCATCCATCAGAATGCGGTGCGCCGGCCCTTCCAAGTCGTCAAACTGCCCGTTTTTACCCGACCACCAAAAAAACCAGCCGATAACAAATGCCAAAATAATGCTGATAGGCACCAGAATAAACATACTTTCCATTACACCGCTCCGGTCAGGTCGGTCAGAATAAAAGTCTGCCCCGACACGTTCAAATACTCATTGCGTAAAGTCCCTACGGCCGCTTCGTCAAAAAACAGCTCGATACGGTCTTTGACGACACGCCAATATTGGGGAATTTCCGTCTGGGCAAACGGCGAAAGGACATGGTTGCCCGCCCCATCTTCCAATTTAACGGCAAAACGCCCACTCTGCGGCCGCGCCTCCGATTCATCGTCGGCAAGCAAGACAAAGAAGCCTATATGCTGTCCCGATTGGTCATGAATACTGAAATAATGCATAAATTCCCCACCCGCCTTTTTTCAGACGGCATCAACTAAAAACAGGGCGAATGTACCAGCTTGAATGGGAAAAATGCAAAGAATCCTCTCCGCAACCTCGAAAAACACCGGCAAACCGCATATTTTCCCTTCCCCGTCAAAATACCCGACTTCCGCCATTTTCACGCAAACGCCCGATTAAGCCAAGCAATTGCAAAGATTTTTTGCTAGAATAGCCTGCTTCTTTTATCAACCGTTTCAGACGGCCCCACTACTTTCCCGTCAAGGAAGGCAAAACGGATTCGGCACGAATCCGGTTAGTATCCGTGTTCGATTCCAATGCCGTCTGAAACTTTCCGGAGTAAGAAAATGTCCCAAAAATTGATCTTGGTTTTGAACTGCGGCAGCTCGTCCCTCAAAGGCGCGGTCCTGGATAACGGCAGCGGCGAAGTCCTGCTCAGCTGCCTTGCCGAAAAACTCAACCTGCCCGACGCGTACATCACATTCAAAGTAAACGGCGAAAAACACAAAGTCGACCTGTCTGCCAAGCCCGACCACACCGGCGCAGTCGAAGCCCTGATGGAAGAACTCAAAGCCCACGGCCTCGACAGCCGCATCGGCGCCATCGGCCACCGCGTCGTCAGCGGCGGCGAACTGTACAGCGAATCCATCCTCGTTAACGACGAAGTCATTGCCGGCATCGAAAAATGCATCCCGCTCGCCCCTCTGCACAACCCCGCCCACCTCTTGGGTCTGCGTGCCGCACAAAGCATTTTCAAAGGCCTGCCCAACGTCGTCGTTTTCGACACTGCCTTCCACCAAACCATGCCGGAACACGCCTACAAATACGCCATTCCGCAAGAATACTATGAAAAATACGGCCTGCGCCGCTACGGCGCGCACGGTACCAGCTACCGCTTCGTCGCCGACGAAACCGCGCGCTTCCTCGGCAAAGACAAAAAAGACCTGCGTATGGTTATTGCCCACTTGGGCAACGGCGCGTCCATCACCGCCGTCGCCAACGGCGAATCACGCGACACCAGTATGGGCCTGACTCCGCTGGAAGGGCTGGTAATGGGTACGCGCAGCGGCGACATCGATCCTTCCGTATTCGGCTTCCTCGCCGAAAACGCCAATATGACCATCGCCCAAATCACCGAAATGCTGAACAAAAAATCCGGCCTGCTCGGCATTTCCGGCCTGTCCAACGACTGCCGCACCATTGAAGAAGAAGCCGCCAAGGGGCATAAAGGTGCGAAATTGGCCTTGGATATGTTTATCTACCGCCTTGCCAAATACATCGGCAGTATGGCGGTTGCCGCAGGCGGCTTGGACGCACTGGTCTTTACCGGCGGCATCGGCGAAAACTCCGACATCATCCGCGAACGCGTGATCGGCTACTTGGGCTTCCTCGGTCTGAACATCGACCAAGAAACCAACCTGAAAGCCCGCTTCGGCAACGCCGGCGTGATTACCACTGCCGACAGCAAAGCCGTCGCCGTGGTCATTCCGACCAACGAAGAGCTGATGATTGCCCACGATACCGCCCGTTTGAGCGGCTTGTAAGGTTTTATCCTCACGCGAACTGCCTCCGGAAACGGAGGCAGTTTTTTTCTGCCCCCTGCGTCCGAACGATACGGCACTTTACGCCGCCGAGGCATTACGTTTGCCAGCACACATTCCTGCCGGATGACTGACTATTTTTTAATCAGTCTATTATTCTCTATAAAATACATATTCTTAAAACATTTACCCACAAAAGATACACACACCGGCAAACACCGGCTGTGTTTATCTTTTCTTATGCCTATTTTTTAATCATTGTATTTTTATCTTTTAATTTCAATAATCAAACCGACTTATACACATAGTTTTCACATCTTTGGACTGCTTCCGTGTGTATAGTGGATATTGCCGTTTTCCTTTCTGACAAAAATGCCGTCTGAGAACTTCAGACGGCATTTGAAACATCGGAATCAGCGGTTTTGTTCATACCACTCGATAAACTTGTCTGCTTTGACAAAACCCAGCAGCGGCTCGCTGCGGCTGCCGTCGGCGCGGACGACAAACACGCCCGGCGGCCCGAACAGACCGTATTCTTTCAACAACGCCTGATGCTCCGGCGTGTTGGCGGTTACGTCGATTTGGAAAAAGCGTTCCATATCGACAGCCTGATGCACTTCCGGCTGATTGAGCGTGTATGCCGCCATTTCTTTGCAGGAAATGCACCAGTCGGCATAAAAATCCAAAACGACGGGTTTGTCGGGATGTTCTTTCAACGCCGTATCCATCGCCGCCTTCAGCGCGGCAGTATCGGCAAACATTTTGCCGTGTTCCGAAGATTTGCCTGCTTCGGCCGGCGGATTGAGGGTCAGGAAATGGTGCAGCGCGGTTGTTTTGCCGTTTGCGCCCTGCCAGCCGAACCACGCGCCGCCTATCAGCAATATGCCGCCCAATGCGAATGCCGCAGCTTTCGGACGGCGTTTCTGCCTGCGTCCGTTGACCAGCAGCATAAAGGCAGGAACCAGCATCAGCAGCGTGTACAGCGCGACGACGAGATAATAGGGCAAGTGCGGCGTGGCAAGGTAAACGGCGACGGCTAGCAGGATGAAGCCGAATGCGTATTTGACGGCATTCATCCAATCGCCCGCCTTAGGCAGGATATGCCCGCCGAACGTGCCGATGGCAATCAGCGGAACGCCGGTGCCCAACGCCAAAGTGTAAAGTGCCAAACCGCCCAAAACCGCATCGCCCGTCTGACCGATGTAGCCCAAAGCAAATGCCAGCGGCGGGGCGACGCACGGCCCGACAATCAGCGCGGACAATATGCCCATAATAAAGACGGAAACGATTTTACCGCCTGAAAGTTTGCTGCTCTGGTTTTGGAAATACGACTGCACGGTGTTGGGAAGCTGGATATTGAACAGCCCGAACATAGACAGTGCCAAGACGACCATTAAAGCCGATGCCGCCAACACCACCCAAGCCTGCTGCAACCATACAGTCAGCAACGCGCCCGTCAGTCCGGCAACAATGCCGACCAGCGTATAAGTCAGAGCCAAACCTTGGACATAAACGACGGACAGCACAAACGCCCGCGCCTTGCCCGCCTTTTTGTCACCGACCACGATACTGGAAACAATCGGCAGCAGGGGATACATACAGGCGGTAAAACTCAGACCCAAACCGGCGAGAAAAAACGCCAAAAGATTGGCGTTGAGCGTATCCCAAGACAGCTTGAAACGGCTGTCGCCGCCCTCGTCCCCCTTCAGGGGCGGCAACGCCCCGCTGCCGTTTGGGGCAGAAGGCTGCAAAAAGCGGTCTTTGGCAGATACCGGTTCGTCGGTTTGCGGATGGTAAGTGCCGTTGCCGGAAATATCAAACTCGGTATCCACGGGCGGATAGCACACGCCGGCTTCGGCACAGCCCTGATAGGTCAAAACCAATTTATACGGTTCGCCGACAGCCTTTGCATAAGGAAAGGCAACCTGCGCCTCGTGATGGTAAACCGTCTGCCTGCCGAAAAACTCGTCTTCCTTCTCTTCACCTTTGCTGAAAGAAGGCTGTCCCAACAAATCCGCCGGATCGGTCTTGCCGACGATTTTCGCCTGATACATATAGTATCCGTCGGCAATCTTGAAACGGACGTTCACACCGTCGTCGGCAACGGCAAGCTCCGGCACGAATGCCTTTTCCGGCGGCAGCAGATCGTTCGCATCCAGCGCGAAAGCCCGTCCGCACAACATCAAAAATACGGCGAACAGGCAAATCAGTTTTTTCATAATCGAATCCGTTTCAGACAAATAATTTGTCCACATTATAAAAGGTAAGGTTGACGGTAAGATTTAATTTATGTAAAACCCCCATTGTCCCAG
This sequence comes from Neisseria polysaccharea, assembly GCF_963392925.1. Lineage (NCBI taxonomy): Bacteria > Pseudomonadati > Pseudomonadota > Betaproteobacteria > Neisseriales > Neisseriaceae > Neisseria > Neisseria polysaccharea. The sequence goes on along the minus strand of NZ_CAUJNZ010000001.1, from coordinate 63,183 downwards.
CCTATACGCATTTTTGCCGAACACATTATGTACGATGTAAACACCCACGATGTCCGCCGCTTTTTCGCCCGCGTGTGGCAGCAGCGGCTCAATCCACTGCAACTGAGCACACTGGAACAGAAAGCCCTCCGCATTGTCGAAGCCCATCCCGAATACCACCGCTATCTCGAACGCATCGAAGACCATCTGGACACCGACTGGCTGCCCGAAAACGGTGAAAGCAACCCCTTCCTGCATATGTCACTGCATCTGTCCGTCCAAGAACAGGCGGGCATAGACCAGCCGCACGGCATACGCGCCATCCACGACACCCTGTGCGCCAAACGCGGTCGGCTGGAAGCCGAACACGAAATGATGGAGGCACTGGCGGAAACACTGTGGACGGCGCAACGCTACGGCACCGGTTTGGATGTCAATTTCTACATGACCCGACTGCGCAAACTCATCGGCTTGGGTACAGAAGATCAAGCCAGGTTGAACCCGCATGAAATCGCCTGACCATACCAACCGCCTGCAAAATGCCGTCTGAAGCGGAACAACCCCTTTCAGACGGCACTCATTTTCCCCAAATTATTTCCACAACGCGCGTTTCAGCATAATCAACCAATCCTTCTTATCTAAAACGGGGCGTTGTGCAAACACATCGTAGCCGCACGCGTCCAGTTTCTGCAAAATCAACTGCGCCCCCAACACAATCATACGGAGTTCCAAACCGATACGCCCTTTCAATTCGCGCGCCAAAGGCGAACCCGCCTTCAGCATACGGAATGCGCGCCGGCACTCATACGCCATCAGCCGCTGAAACGCCGCATCCGCCCTACCCTCCGCAATCTGTCCTTCGGAAACACCGAATTTCAACAAATCGTCCTGCGGGATATAAACCCTGCCCTTTTGCCAATCCACAGCCACATCCTGCCAAAAATTTACCAGTTGCAAAGCCGTACAGATGCCGTCGCTTTGCGCCACGCACACCGCATCCGTTTTCCCGTACAAAGCCAGCATAATGCGTCCGACAGGGTTGGCGGAACGTCGGCAATAATCGGCCAGCTCGCCGAAATGCGCGTACCGCGTTTTGACCACATCCTGCGAAAACGCCGAAAGCAAATCATAAAACGGCTGCAAATCCAAACCGAACGGCACAACCGCCTCGGCATCCAATCGTGCAATCAAAGGATGCGCCGACCGGCCGCCCGATGCCAACACGTCCAACTCGCGCCGCAAACCCTCCAACCCCGCCAACCTGGCTTCAGACGGCATACTGCCCTCGTCCGCCATATCGTCCGCCGTCCGTGCAAACGCGTACACCGCGTGAACCGGCTTCCTCAACCTGCGCGGCAAAATCAGCGAACCGACGGGAAAATTCTCATAATGCCCAACCGACATACCTTCTCCATCCATCAAACAAAATGCCGTCTGAAACGGAACAAACCCTTTTCAGACGGCATCAGATACCTCCAAGCTGCCGGCAATCAGTGGTGGTGATGACCGTGCGGACCGTGGACATGACCGTGTGCGATTTCCTCATCGGATGCATTGCGCACGCTTTCAACCGTAGCCTTAAAGCGGATTTTCATGCCTGCCAAAGGATGGTTGCCGTCCACCACCGCCTTGCCGTCGGCAACATCGGTTACACGATAGACGACAACATCGCCGGTTTCAGGATCGTCGGCTTCAAACATCATGCCGACTTCGACTTCAACAGGAAACACGCCCACATCTTCAATACGGACCAACTCCGGATCCTGCTCGCCGAACGCATCGTCGGGAGAAAGCGCCACATCGACCGTATCGCCGACATCCTTACCGTGCAACGCCTCTTCCACCAAAGGGAAAATGCCGTCGTAACCGCCGTGCAGATACGCAATCGGTTCTTCGGTTTTGTCCAAAAGCTGATTGTTGGCATCATACATCTCATAATGCAGCGAAACCACGGAATTCTTCACGATAGCCATATTTGTCCTTTCAGGAACAGCAGATTGATTACAGGCGCATTCTAACACAACCGCCGCACCGGCCGATTACCGTTAACCTGTTCATAAACTGTACAGCACATATTTCAATGTAAATTTTTGTTATTTTATTGCGGTGTAACTTTTTTACAACATTCTTAAAAACCATTCCGACCTGTCTGCCGACTTCCCCAATCTGCCTTAATAAATCATACAAGATACTGAATTATATTAATCTCTATAATATTCATCCCTATCGAATTTTTAACAGCAAAACCGTTTTACAGGATTTATCAATCCGCCCGCCAGAAAACTTTTCATTCAAACTTGCTTTCCCATTTGCACACCGTTGCAATCCCCTATTTCGTGGTGCATAATTACGCAAAATTCAACAATGAATTTTCAACTTGGTTTGTAATGATGGTCGATAATGACCGTTTTACCCTAATTTGATTTAAATTGATTTTAAAGGTTACTAAAATGAAAACATCCCTGTTTGCCGCTGCTTTGTTGTCTTTGGCCCTGGTCGCCTGTGGCGGAGAAAAAGCCGCTGAAGCTCCTGCCGCCGAAGCTCCCGCTACTGAAGCACCTGCATCCGAAGCAGCCGCTTCTGAAGCTTCCTCTACCGAAGCCCCTGCCGCTGAAGCTGCCGCTTCTGAAGCTCCTGCCGCTGAAGCTCCTGCTGCCGAAGCTGCCGCTTCTGAGGCTCCTGCCGCTGAAGCTCCTGCTGCCGAAGCTGCTTCCGAAGCTGCAAAATAAGCATTTTCCGCTTGCAAAAAAGCAGGATACGTTCAGTATCCTGCTTTTTTGATTTTTCAGACGGCATCAGATTCCCTTCCTCAATCTTCTCCCTACCCTTCCGACAAACATGCTTGACCTTCATACCGAATTTTCCCGACTCCTGCCGGCAGACGAGATTGCCGAACCTTCTCCGACGCTTTTAAAAGATCAGCGCAACCGCTTTACGTCTGCACCAGACATCATTTTGCAGCCGCGCAGCGTCGAAAGCGTGCAAACCATTATGCGTTTTTGTTACGAACACCGCATTCCGGTTACGCCGCAAGGCGGCAATACCGGTTTGTGCGGCGCGGCAGTATCGGAAAACGGCGTATTGCTGAACCTTTCCAAACTCAACCGCATCCGCAGTATCAATTTGTCAGACAACTGCATAACCGTCGAAGCAGGTTCCGTACTCCAAACCGTCCAACAGGCAGCCGAAGCCTCAAACAGGCTGTTTCCACTCAGTCTCGCCAGCGAAGGCTCGTGCCAAATCGGCGGCAACATCGCCTGCAATGCCGGAGGTTTGAACGTATTGCGTTACGGCACGATGCGCGACCTGGTTATCGGTTTGGAAGTCGTCCTCCCCAACGGCGAACTGATTTCCCATCTTCACCCGCTACACAAAAACACCACGGGTTACGATTTGCGCCATTTGTTTATCGGTAGCGAAGGTACATTGGGCATTATCACTGCAGCCACGCTCAAGCTTTTTGCCCGCCCCTTAGACAAGGCGACCGCCTGGGTCGGCATTCCCGACATCGAATCCGCCGTCCGCCTGCTGACCGAAACCCAAGCGCACTTTGCCGAACGCCTATGCAGTTTTGAACTGGTCGGACGTTTTGCCGCCGAGTTGTCTTCCGAATTCAGCAAACTCCCCCTGCCGACACATTCAGAATGGCATATTTTACTTGAGTTGACCGACTCATTACCCGACAGCAATCTTAATGATTGGCTCGTCGAATTTCTTTATAAAAAAGGCTTTACCGACAGCGTATTGGCACAAAGCGAACAAGAACGTATCAATATGTGGGCGTTGCGCGAAAACATCTCCGCTTCACAACGCAAACTGGGAACCAGCATTAAACACGATATTGCCGTCCCCATCGGGCGCGTTGCCGACTTTGTCCGCCGGTGCGCCAAAGATTTGGAACAGAATTTCAAAGGCATACAAATCGTCTGCTTCGGACATCTGGGCGACGGCAGCCTGCACTACAATACTTTCCTGCCCGAAATCCTCAGCAATGAAGTCTATCGTTACGAAAACGACATCAACAGCACAGTCTATTGCAACGTTCTTGCCTGCAACGGTACAATTGCTGCCGAACACGGCATAGGTATCATCAAAAAACAGTGGCTGGACAAAGTACGCACCCCTGCCGAAATCGCCCTGATGAAAAACATCAAACAACACCTTGATCCATATAACATCATGAACCCGGGCAAACTTCTTCCATAAATAACTAATTCAAAATGAAATTATAGGAAATATCATGGGAATGACAGCAACCTATCAACTGGTCGATAATGAAAAACTGGCTTTGCTTAAAAATACCGATACCGAATGGCAGGAATTGTTTGAAGAACTGGAAGATTTGGAGGATGAGGCTGCCGTTTGCCTCGACATCGATAAAATGTGGGATGTTTTGCATTTTGTACTGACTGGAAAAAGTGCAGAAAATCCCTTAAAGGGCAATCTGTTATCCGAATCAATCGTCGGAACGGTACCCATTTCGGACGGCGACGGATACGCCGCTTATATCGAATCCGCCCAAATCCATGAAATCGTCTCAGCTTTGGAAGGCTTCGACATAAAAAGTGCAATGGAGCATTTCAGTATGCAGGTGTGCAAAGAGCATCATATCTACCCCGATATTTGGGATTATGAAGATGAAATTGATGATATAAAAGAAGAAATTACCGACTACTTTTACAAAATCGGCAATTTTTACAAAACCGCCCGGCATTCAAATAGCAATGTACTGGTCAGCATTTACTAAATATATTTCAAACATCACGGAAACTTTAATGAAGACAAAGTACGGAATCGCACTCAAGGAAACCTAGGTATTTCAACCTGGGAGACCATCATGAGTAAAAGTTACAGAAAACACCCCTTTTCCCCTATAACCACGGCAGTCAGCGAAAAACAGGACAAACGTCTTGCCAACCGGAAATTACGGAGAATAGCGCGCGAATGTCTGAAACAAGGAAAAGAACCACCCCACCATATCAGGGCAGTCAGCAACGTTTACGATTTCGCCAAAGACGGGCATTTCCGTTTTTCCGCTTCCCGTCATCCGCATCTTTTACGCAAATAGAAAACAGGGCAACCGCCCTGTTTTTCCGTTTCGTATTTCAACACCATTGTCTAAACAACCGTCAGACGGCATTGTTCAAATGCCGTCTGAAACCGCATCCCCCATCAGCGCGTATGCTTAATCAACCGCTGTTTTTCACGTTTCCAATCCGCCTCTTTCATACTCTGGCGTTTGTCGTGTTGTTTCTTACCTTTTGCCAAACCGATTTCCATCTTGATTTTTCCGCGTGAAAAATGCAAATCCAGCGGCACGATGGTGTAACCGGCACGTTCCGTTTTTCCGATTAATTTGTTGATTTCCGACTGTTTTAACAAGAGCTTGCGCGGGCGTACGGCATCAGGTTTGATGTGTGTCGAGGCAGTGGGCAACGCGGTAATATGGCAACCGACCAGATAAAACGCGTCTTTTTTCCAATAGATATAACTCTCTTTAAGCTGTACGCGTGCAGCACGGATCGCCTTGACTTCCCAGCCTTCCAATACCAAACCGGCTTCAATCCGGTCTTCAATGAAAAAATCGTGAAATGCTTTTTTATTATTCGCAATAGCCATAAACATCCTATCAATATCCGCCGTCAGACGGCATAAATCCGAAAACAGAACCCATCATACCGCCTCTTCAACCGCCTGCACAATCTTCTCGGGATACAGCCTGTTGAGGCAGTCGGTATGCCCCAACGGACATTCACGTTTGAAACAGGGCGAACATTCCAAGTGCAGGCTGACGATTTTCGCCCTGTCGCTCAAAGGCGGCGTATGCGTCGGGCTGGAAGAACCGTAAACCGCCACTACCTTTCTGCCCAAAGCTGCCGCCAAGTGCATCAGCCCGCTGTCGTTACACACAACCGTATCTGCCAACGACAGCAAATCCATTGCCTGCGACAAATCGGTCTTTCCGCATAAATTCACACATATGCCGTCTGAAAGGCGGTTGATTTCCTCGGCAATTTCATCATCTTTTTGCGAACCGAACAGCCAAACCTGCCAACCCGCCGCCGAATAATGTTTGCCCAACTCGGCAAAATGCTTTGCCGGCCAACGCTTTGCCGGCCCGAATTCCGCACCCGGACAAAAAGCCAAAACAGGCTTTCCAATATCCAAGCCAAAGGTTTCGACAGAAATTTTCCTCTGCCGTTCATCAATGGAAAACTTAGGAAATCCTGAACACCCGTCAAAATCTTTCTGACTCTGATGCGCAAGAGCCGTATATCTATCCACCATCAAAGGCAGACGTTCCTTATCCAGCCTGCGTATATCGTTCAACAGAAAATAACGGCTTTCTCCTACATAACCCGTTCTTTTTCCGATACCCGTTGCCAGCGCGATGATTGCCGATTTCAAAGAACCGGGCAGCACGATAACCTGATCGTATCCGCGCCGCCCCAAATCCCTGCCGACCCGCCAGCGGCGTTTCAACTCCAACGCACCGTGTCCGAACGGATTTTCAAGAATCTCATTCACTTCAGGCATACGCTCAAACACCGCCATCGACCACTTCGGTGCGAACACATCAATCGTGCAACCGGGGTGAAGTTCCTTCAAACGGCGGAACAAGGGCTGGGTCATCACACAGTCGCCTATCCAACTGGGGGAAATAATCAGGATTTTGATGGACATAACAAGAAACCGAAATCAGACAGGCAGAATTTTACCGCGAAACCGTTGGAAAACCTATCTTGCCGCATTCCGAACGCCGGACGTGCAAATATGAAAAAGCCTGAACAATCATGTTCAGGCTTTAGAATTTTGGCTCCCCGACCTGGGCTCGAACCAGGGACCTGCGGATTAACAGTCCGTCGCTCTACCGACTGAGCTATCGGGGAATGGGGCGTATTATAGCGTCCGGAAAAAATGTGTCAATCCTTAATTTTGTCCAAACGGGTAACAAAACTACAAATATATGAATGGAAAAGACATTTAACCAAATATGCCGTCTGAACGGGAAAACCGGCTTCAGACGGCATATTGGTTCAAATCAAACAATATGGAAGAAACTGCCGTTGCACGCAATTACAGCCGTCATCATTCCGTATTTATATTAAGATTACGCCTTGAGATTACGGACAACAGACAGGACGACAAGATGGATACCGTATCGGAACAGCAGGCCTCTGCTTTGGGCATCAGCTTGGGGTTTCACGATATTAACGGCGTATATCGCGCCACGCTGCCCGAGGTATGGGAAACGATAGCCGACACCTTGCAGAAAGACGGTGTTTCAGACGGCATTTATCTCGACACGCTGGCAGCCCGCGAACACGGATGCGAAAATCTGACCCTGCCGTCCGCATGGTCGGACGAAACGGAAACCGTTTTGGAAGATGAAAACGGCACACATCGGGTTTTACCCCTCGACCGCGACGATCACGGCACATACCGGCTTGCCCTGCCCGATCTTTCCTGCGGCTACTACACCCTTTCGTGCGCTGCCGGAAAAATCCGTCTGATTGTCGCACCGCAATCGGTTTACCGGCCGCCCGAAGCAAACTGCGGCGCAAGAATGAACGGGCTGACGGTGCATTTGTACAGCCTGCGTTCGCACCGCAACTGGGGCATAGGCGACTTTACCGATTTGCAGAACCTGATGGCTTATGCGGCAGAGAAAAAGCTGGATTTCGTCGGCATCAATCCGCTGCACGCGCTTTTCAGTGCCAAGCCTGCCTTTGCCAGTCCGTACAGCCCGTCTTCGCGCGAATGGCTCAATCCGATTTATCTCGATGTGGAAAAAGTCGGGGCGTTTTCCTACAGCGAAACCCTGAAAAACCGTTTTGCCCAAGAAAAAATGCAGCGGCGCATTGCCGCGCTGCGGATTACCGATACCGTAACCTACACGGCGGTTTGGGCGTTCAAACGCGAAGCTCTGCAGGCGGCATTCCAAGCATTTGAAACCGAACCGTGCGAAGCCGCCCAAAAGGAACGTGCGGCTTTTGCCGCATTTGCGGAAGAAAAAGGAGCGGCACTGTCGGGATTCGGGCTGTTTGAAGCCCTCGACCAATATTACGGTGGCTGCGACGGCATAGGCTGGCAATCCTGGTCTGCCGAGTTTCACGACCCCAGCGGAGAAGCCGTCAAAAACTTTGCCGCCAACCACGGACACGACATCCGTTTTCATATGTGGCTGCAATGGCTTTGCGCGGAACAATGGTACAAAGTGCAGGAAACGGCGGTCAGACTCGGCATCAAGTTGGGGATTTACGGCGATTTGGCGGTCGGCGTGGCGCGCGGCAGTGCGGACACTTGGTTAAACCGCCAAGATTATTGTATGGATATGTCTGTCGGCGCACCGCCCGATCCTTTGTGCCCGACGGGGCAAAACTGGGATTTGCCGCCGCTCAATCCGATAATGCTGAAGCACACGGGTTATGAGAAGTTCGCCCGGCTATTGCGTGAAAATATGCGGCTTTACGGCATCTTGCGCATCGATCATGTAATGGCTTTGTACCGCCTGTGGTGGGTTGCGGGCGAGACGACGGACTTGGGCGCGTATGTGCATTACGACGCGGACGTGATGTTTGCCATTTTGGCTTTGGAAAGCCGGCGCAACCGCTGCATCGTTATCGGCGAGGATTTGGGGACAGTGCCCGACCGGGTGCGTGATTTGTTGAACCGTTATCAGGTGTTTTCTTATAAGGTCGTGTATTTCAGCAAAGGCAGGCACGGCTTTGAATTGCCCGATGAATATCCCGAACAGGCGATTACGGTCGTCAGCACGCACGATGTCGCGCCTTTGGCGGGTTATTGGACGGGCAAGGATTTGGATTGGATGTTCCGCTTGGGCACGATTCCCGATGAGGAAACTTTTCAGACGGCATTGGAAGCGCGCGAACACGACAAGGCAGACCTGTTCGACAAGCTTAAACAATGCGGCTGTTTGGACAAAGACAGCACAATGCCGTCTGAAATGACGGAAGGGCTGATGTCCGCCATCCACAAATACGCCGCGATGAGCCGCGGCAGGCTGTATGCGGTGCAACTGGAAAACCTGCTGGGCGTGGGCGACAACCTGAATGTGCCGGGCGTTGCCGAAGGTTATCCCAACTGGGCGTGCAAAATGCCCGTCGCGCTGGAAGACTTTGCAGATTGCCGAACCATGACCGCCCAACTTGCCATGATTGACGGAGTCCGTATGAAAAAGAACTGCCCAACCCTTTCCTACCGCCAACCCGATCAAGCCGAACGCGACACGGTTGACAGCCTGTTTTTTGCGGCCCACGGCGACGTATTCGCCTATTTGGGACGGCACCGCCTTCCCGAAGGCGGCGAAGTCGTGCGCACGCTGATTCCCGACGCTTCTGCAGTAGATATTGTCAACCGTGAAAGCGGCGGACTGATTGTGCCGTCTGAAAAAATCGATGAGCGCGGATTTTTTGTCGCCGTATTGCCCGAAAACGCTCCCGATTACGCGCTGAACGTCTATTACGGCGGAAACGGCAACCCCGTGCGCGAAGAAGACCCCTACCGCTTCCCGTCGGCATTGAAAGAAATGGATTCTTGGCTGTTGGCGGAAGGCAGACACCTGCGCCCTTATGAAACTTTGGGCGCGCATTTTGCCGAAGTGGACGGTGTGAAGGGCGTGAGCTTTGCCGTATGGGCGCCAAACGCGCAGCGCGTGTCTGTCATCGGCGAATTCAATAACTGGGACGGCCGCCGCCATGTGATGCGTTTCCACCGCGACAACGGCATTTGGGACATCTTTATTCCGGCAGTCAAACTCAATGCCCTCTACAAATTTGAAATCCGTGATGTCGGCGGCAATGTGCGGCAAAAAGCCGACCCGTATGCCTTCGGTGCGGAGTTGCGTCCCAATACCGCATCTGTCGTGCGCGGTTTGCCGGAAAAAGTCGAAGCCCCCGACTTCCGCGCCCGCGCCAACGCCGTTGACAGCCCCATCAGCATTTATGAAGTGCATTTGGGTTCGTGGAAACGCAATCCCGAAAACAACTTCTGGCTGACTTACGAAGAGCTTGCCAAAGAACTGATCGCCTACGTCAAAGACATGGGCTTTACCCATATCGAACTCTTGCCCGTCTCCGAATACCCGTTTGACGGCTCGTGGGGCTATCAGGCGACCGGATTGTATGCACCGACTAGCCGTTTCGGTTCGCCCGACGAATTGCGCGCCCTGATTAAAGCCGCCCACGACGAAGGCATCGGTGTCATCCTCGACTGGGTGGTCGGACACTTCCCCACCGACGACCACGGGCTTGCCAAATTCGACGGCACGGCATTGTACGAACACGCCGACCCCCGCGAAGGTTTCCACCAAGACTGGAACACCCTGATTTACAACTTCGGCAGGAACGAAGTCAAAAATTTCCTGCAAGGCAACGCCCTGTATTGGATAGAACGCTTCGGCTTCGACGGCATCCGCGTTGACGCGGTGGCTTCGATGATTTACCGCAACTACTCACGCAAAGACGGCGAGTGGATACCCAACCAATACGGCGGCCATGAAAACCTTGAAGCCATCGCTTTCCTGCGCGATACCAACACCATGTTGAAAAAGGAAGTTCCGGCTGCCGCCGAAATTGCCGAAGAATCCACCTCGTTCGCCAACATAACCCGTCAAGAAGGTTTGAACTTCAGCTTCAAATGGAATATGGGCTGGATGAACGACACCCTGCGCTACATGATGGAAGACCCCATCAACCGCAAATACCACCACAATAAAATGACCTTCGGAATGATGTACCAGTACAGCGAAAACTTTGTGCTGCCCCTGTCGCACGACGAAGTCGTGCACGGCAAACGCTCTCTGCTCGGACGGATGCCCGGCGACTGTTGGCAGCAATTCGCCAACCTGCGCGCCTACTACGGCTTTATGTACGGCTTCCCCGGCAAAAAACTCTTGTTTATGGGCAACGAATTCGCGCAAGGCAGAGAGTGGAACTACAACGAAGGACTGGATTGGTTTTTACTCGAACAAGAAGGCGGCCGGCACAAAAGCGTGCAAGACTTCGTGCGCGATTTGAACCGCGTCTATAAAGACACCGCGCCGCTTTACCAATTAGACCAATGGCCGGAAGGCTTCGAGTGGCTGGTTGCCGACGACGGCGACAACTCCGTATTCGTCTTCGAGCGACGCGACCGCGAAGGCAACCGCGTCATCGTCATCAGCAACTTCACGCCTGTGGTGCGCGAAGGCTACCGTTTCGGCGTAAATTCTGCCGGCGGATACCGCGAAATCCTCAATTCAGACGGCCTGCATTACAAAGGCAGCGGCGTTTCTACCGGCGCAACGTTGGAAACGGAAGAAGTTTGGTCGCACGGCAAACCAAATTCCCTGTCCGTAACCGTACCGCCGTTGGCAACGGTTTACCTGTATCAGACGGCACAAAGCCAAACCGGGGCGGAAAAAACCTCCGATGCCGTCTGAAAGGCGGACGGGGCTTGAACCCCTCAAGCCCCGTTGTCCGCCGCACCCGTCAAAACAATGCCGTCTGAACTTCGCCGCGTTCCAAAGCCAGTAAAAACTGTTTGCGGTTCAACCCGCCCGCGTAGCCGGTCAGTTTGCCGTCGCTGCCGATGACGCGGTGGCAGGGAATCAGAATGGACACTTTGTTCTGCCCGTTTGCGGCGGCAACGGCGCGGACGGCTTTGGGGTTGCCCAAACGCTGCGCCTGCTCCTTATAACTGCGCGTTTCGCCGTAAGGAATCGCCAAAAGCACGTCCCACGCCTGTTTTTGAAACGCCGTACCAATCATTTCCAAAGGCGTGGCAAAGGTTTTCAGACGACCCTTGAAGTATAAGTCCAATTCCTGCCGCAGAAGTTGCGTTCGCTCATCTTCCCGAAACACAAACCGTCCGCGCAAGGCTTTTTGGACGGCGGTAATTTCCTGTTCCATATGCTTCTGCCCGACAAATTCCAGCAAACACAAGCCTTTACCGCCGAACACCGCCAACATCTCGCCCAAAGGCGTGGCAATGGCGGCAGCGGTCAGTTCATTCGAGCTATCAGGATAACGTGCCTCCAACAGACGGATGGCTCGGCGGATACGGACATATTCTTCAGGCGCGCAACTGATACGGTCGATAAAATCCTGCTCGAACTGTTTGGCTTCGTGTTCCGTCAGATTGGGATACGGCATGACTTCACACTCAAAAGCTTGGGTTTCGAGCCAATGGCGGATTTCATCCCATTTTGACGGCAGATTGTTTAAGGAAGGCAGGGTAATCATTCGTTTGCTCCGTATCTCTATCATGGATTTGACGGCAAAATCCCTAATTTTCGCCATTCCCGCACGCCGATGCAGGAACGGGCTATGACGTAAATCTTGAGGGTGTTGGGTTGCGGCAATTCCTAAATATTCGATATTTCCAAAGCCTCAGGGAAAGGAATTAAAGATTTCAGACGACCTGCAAAGAGTCGTCTGAAACCACGGATTTTTGCATTTGCGCATTTCGGCACATCATCCAACCGTTTCGGCACATTCCTGCCGCCGTTGACAGCCTATAATGAATCCACTTATTCATCAAGCAAAGGAATCATCTATGCAAACCCGCATCCTCTCCACAGTACTGCTGGCTTTTTCAACCGCTGCCTTTGCCGAGGGCGCATTCACGCTGCAATTCGACAACCCGTCCAAAGACGGCGGCTTCACGCAAAACCAGCTTTTGAGCGCGCCTTACGGCTTTGGCTGTTCGGGCGGCAATGCTTCGCCCGCGCTGTCGTGGAAAAATCCGCCCGCAGGGACAAAAAGTTTCGTCCTGACCGTTTACGATAAAGACGCGCCGACCGGCCTGGGCTGGATGCATTGGGTGGTCGCCGACATTCCCGCCGATGTCCGCCGCCTGCCCGCAGGCATTACCGCGCAAGACGGCAGGTTGCCCAAAGGCGCGCTGCAAACCCGCACAGACTTCGGCACGCCGGGCTACGGCGGCGCGTGTCCGCCCGAAGGCAGGAAACACCGCTACGAATTCACGCTCACCGCGCTAAAAGTCGCCAAGCTGCCGAACATCACCGCTGAATCCACACCCGCGCTGGTCAGTTTCTTTACTAAGGCAAACAGCTTGGGCGAAGCGAAATTCACGGTCGAACACCGACGCTAACCTGCCCCGTGCGCCGATATGCTGCCGACTCCACTTCCGAGCGGACCGCCGACGGTACGCAACCGAACCTCTCTTTGAAGCGCGCGCTGAAACGGGACGGGCAGTCATAGCCGACCGCGCCGGCAATCTGCGCCACCGGCCATTGCGTAACCTGCAATAGCGTCAGCGCGCGCATCATGCGTACATCCGTCAGCAGCGTACGGAAATTCGTGTCCTGCCTCGCCAACCGTCGCCGCAACGCGGCCTCGCTGCAATTAAGCCGCTGCGCCAGCATCGCCGACGACCAGTCCGCAGCCATATCGGCGGTAATCAGTTTGCGAATTTGCCGCATCAGGTTGACGCCTTCGTACACGGCAAAACCGATGCCGTCATGCTGCAACCACGCCAACACGCCGCAAAGCGCGGCCTCCGCAGCATTGTGCGGCACTTCTTCATCCGCCAGTACCGCAGCCGCATAATCAAACGCCGCGCCCATACGCCCGGGGTGCGGCAGCTTTACCGCATCGCACACTGCCTGTACCGTCCCGTATTGTGCGGCGAACCTTTCTACGGTTTCCTGTTCGAAAGCAATCCATTGCGCCTGATAGAGGCCGTCTGAATCGGGAATATTGATGACGTCAAACGTCTGTCCGCCTGCCAATGCGACCGCCTCACCCGACGCAATCCTCAATTTGCGCCCCGCCCACCGCAGCTTCTTGCATCCGCACCGCACGATAAGCACAGCCGGTTCATATACCGCCACGCTGCGGTACAAGGCGGTATGATGTTGCACAATGCTGCCCAAAGCACCCAATCGTTCGCGCGTATGAAAGTAATTTGACGGCACGGTTATCTTCCTCAATGTTTCAACACACAGGGCTGCACATAAAGGTGCAGCCCTGTTTACCCTGATTTGGGAGGGGTTACTTCCCAAAAAATAAACCAAAATCCCACCGCCCCGAATGGCCGGGTTTCAACCATATTCCGTCGGCGTACCTGCAACTTGACTTCCTCCCCTGTGGGGGAGGCTCAGGGAGAGGGTAAAACGGGGCAGATACAGACAATATTTCCATTGCCGTCCCAATGCCCGCTCCCTAACCCTCTCCCACGGGAGAGGGAATGGATTGCCGTTTAAATAAATCGCTCTACATAAAAATCAATGCGTTATCTCAAATTTATGTTAAATCTAAGCAAATGGTCGGATATCCATATTCGGCAAACAATCTGCTTTCAGACGGCATTTCCAGCCAACAAGCGCGCCAATATCCCCTCATACACCGCAGACAGCTTCGGAATATCATCCAGCTGCACGTTTTCGTTGATTTGGTGGATGGTGGCATTGGACGGGCCTAATTCGATGAGTTCTTTGGCAATGGCTTTGATGAAGCGTCCATCCGAAGTGCCGCCGGTGGTGGATAATTCGGTCTCTACGCCGCAGGTTTCGGCAATGGCTGCGCGTGCCACGTCGGTCAGTTTGCCCGCATGGGTCAGAAAGGGCTGCCCCGAACACGACCACTGCAAATCATATTGCACGCCGTGTTTGTCCAAAATGGCGTGGACGCGTTGTTTCAGCCCTGCTTCGGTGGACTCGGTGGAGAAGCGGAAATTGAATTTGACGTTCAACTCACCCGGAATGACGTTGGTCGCGCCTGTGCCGCCGTTGATATTGGAAATTTGAAAGCTGGTCGGCGGGAAGTATTCGTTGCCTTCGTCCCAGACTTCCTGCGTCAGCTCTAACAAGGCCGGAGCAAAAGTATGGACGGGATTGATTGCCAAATGCGGATAAGCAATATGGCCTTGCTTGCCTTTGACAGTCAGATTGCCCGACAGCGAGCCGCGCCGGCCGTTTTTAATCATATCGCCCAATTTGTCCACGGCGGTCGGTTCACCGACGATGCAGTAGTCAATCAACTCGCCGCGCGCTTTCAACACATCGACGACTTTGGTCGTGCCGTCCAGCGCGTCGCCCTCTTCGTCGGAAGTAATTAGGAGCGCGATGCTGCCTTGATGGTCGGGGTGTTCGGCAACAAAGCGTTCGCAGGCGGTAACAAAACAGGCGATGCCGGTTTTCATGTCCGCCGCGCCGCGCCCGTATAATCTTCCGTCGCGTTCGGTCGGCTCGAACGGGGGCGAATCCCATTTTTCAACAGGGCCGGTCGGCACAACGTCGGTATGCCCTGCAAAACAGACGACGGGGGCTTTCGTGCCGCGTCGCAACCAGATGTTTTTGGTGTCGCCGAAATGAAGCTCTTCTACGGCAAAACCGATTTTTTGCAGGCGTTCGGCAAGCAGTTGTTGGCAATCTCGGTCGTCGGGGGTAACGGACGGGCGGGAAATCAACGCTTTGGCGAGTTCTAGGGATTGGGTTTCGGTCATTTTGTTCACTTTGGAAATCAGGTCGTCTGAAATGTCTTGAAGCTGATTTTCAGACGACCTTTGGGTTGATAGGTTCTAAATCATTTGCCATGACAGGCTTCATAAAGCGGCAGCAAATCTTCCACCGTTTCGGCTATCCATTTTGCTACATCCTGTTTGCCCAAATCGTCGCGTTCGATGTGTTTGCCGATGCAGAAAAAGTCTTCGTCGTTTTGCAATCTTCGGTCGGATTCACTTTGTTGTGCGACGGTGCGATAGTCGTCGTATTCGCTTTCCGCGCCGTGCCACATATCGAATGCGGCGTATTTTTCAGTGTCAAAATTATCCAACCAACGGTTGTAATCAGGCAGCGCAATCGGCGACACGTCGGCTTTGTAGCAGTGCCAATCCAAGCTGACGCTCAGTCGGCGGCGGTTGAGCAGTATCGACAAAATCGCGGCGGAATTTTTATATTGTTCGTATTTGAAGTAGGCAAAGAAATGGGCGCGAACCTGCCAGCCGTTACACCAGCGTTCGATGTGCGGCGGCGCAAACGGCGCACCCAATTCGGCGGCAACCTGCTGAATCAGCTGCTGCCATATCTGCCAGTTTTCTTTATAGTCAGCCTTGATTTGCGGAATGCTTTCAGGCTGGTATTTTTTAAGCTGGGAAAATTGGAAAAACGGGATATTGAACAAATCGCAACTTTTCGGGGTCAGCATAATATATCCTTGAGACGATTGTTTCAGACGGCATTATTTGCGCCGGCGCGCCGCCATGATTTCGCCGATTTCGGTCAGTTTTTCTTTTGGGATAAAGGTGTTGCCCATATCAAACAGCGGCTCTTCAATCGCCAAATGAACATCATATCCCGCCACAAAACGTTTGAACGCTTCCGCATCGGGAACATAAGCATTGTCTGCTTCGAGCTTGGCAAATTCGGCGGAAACAGCCGCCCAGTTGTCGTGCAGCCCGATATGTTGGCGCAAAAGCTCGTCCACACCTTCACGTGCTTGCGGCGCATATTGCAGCAGGAGAGGGAAAAAGTTTTCTTCTTCGTCTTCATGGTGCAGCGGCGCGGCAACATTAAAATACTGGGCGATTTGGCGGATGGTTTGCAAAACAATCTGATTACAGCCGTTTTCGGCGATATAGTCCGACAGCATGGCGACTTGTCCGCAGAAACGGCGCACTTTGCCGTGGCAGGCATACAGCATTTCAATCGGTTCGGCAAAGGTAACGCTTTTGGTTTCAAACGGATTCATGGTTTTTAGGTTTTATTCTTAAATTAACATTTCCAGATTATAACAAAACAGCCTGCGCAAGGCAGGCTGTCTGTTTTCAAGCTTTAGACGGATTAGTCAACCAAAGTAACTTTACCGTTCATCAAAGCACCGTGACCTGGGAAGGTACAAGCGAATTTATATTCGCCGCCGGCCAATTTAGCAGGATCCAGAGTCAGGGAAGCTTCTTCGCCGCCGCCAATCAGTTTGGTGTGGGCAACAACGCGTGCATCATCAGGTTTAACATAATCGGTATCGGCAGCACCTACGCCGTCTTTAAATACGCCGTCCATGTCTTCAGCTTTGGCAATCACGAGGTTGTGACCCATGCTGGCTTTGGGTTGCGTACCGGTATGTTTCAGAGTGATGGTGAACTCTTTACAAGCCTTGCTGACTTGGATGTCTTTGGTGTTGAACTGCATATTGTCGTTGGCTTCAACAGTAGTTGCACAGTTGCCGGCGGCAGGTGCGGCTGCGGTGTCAGCCGGTGCAGCCTCAGAGGCCGCAGGTGCTTCGGCAGCAGGAGCCTCAGAAGCTGCAGGAGCCTCGGCAGCAGGTGCGGCAGGTTCTTGAGAGCAGGCAGCCAAACCGATAACGGCAGCAGAAATCAGAGCCAGATAAGCTTTCATAACAAATCTCCAATTGATGAAATAATGTTCGGTTTTACGGAAATCAAAGTGCAAGCACCATTAACAAAACCTTGAAAAAGATTCCGCCGCGTTGCACAAACAGATGTTTCGGGGCGGCATTTTGCTACAAACTTCGTTTAAAATCAAAGCCCGCTTGCAAGTTTACAATCTTTTACCCAAAAAAGGGCAATTTTATCCCGAAGCTATTTCTTTAGTATTAGGGAAATCCTCCCCTTCCGCGCAAATATTAACGGATATTTACAACATCCCTACCTGCCGCCTTATTCCCCGTGTTTCCTGACCAGTTCCACCAATGCCTCCGCCAATTCGGGATGCCTGCCTTCCAAGTCTGCTGCCGCCGAGTTCAAACTTTCCAATGCGGCCGGACTCAAATGCAGGGTATTGGTTTTCGGCAGCCCTTCCCGCTTCGGCACAACCTTGACCGCAACGGAACGCACCGATTCATCCAAACCGGCCAGCTTCGGCAAGACCGACGGGGCAATCATCTTCAAGCGCGATGCCGCCATATTGTTTGCCGCCAAAAGAATCAGCCTGCCGTCTTCGATACATGCCGTCTGAAAGTGGGGATGCAGGTTGGCGGGCAGCAGCCCCTTTACCGCCGCATCCAACCGCCGCCACTGTCCCGCCTGTTTCAAAAGTCCGGAAAGCAGCGCGTCCCGCCTGCCCAACTGTTCCAAATTCATAAAACATACACCCAAAAAGATTGAAATACCGCAAACGCGCCTTTATTTCAGACGGCATTAGCACTTTGCACAAACGCTTGTGTTAAAATCGCGTTTTCGCCCCACTATTATATCAGGCGCAGGAATTATTCATGCTGACAAACATTGCCAAGAAAATCTTCGGCAGCCGCAACGACCGCTTGCTGAAACAATACCGTAAATCCGTTGCCAGAATCAACGCGCTCGAAGAACAGATGCAAGCCCTAAGCGATGCTGATCTGCAAGCCAAAACTGCCGAATTCAAACAACGCCTCGCCGACGGTCAGACTTTGGACGGCATTTTGCCCGAAGCCTTCGCCGTCTGCCGCGAAGCGTCTCGCCGCGTACTCGGTATGCGCCACTTCGACGTACAGCTTATCGGCGGTATGGTGCTGCACGACGGCAAAATCGCCGAAATGCGTACCGGCGAAGGCAAAACCCTGGTCGCCACCCTCGCCGTCTATCTCAACGCGCTGGCCGGCAAAGGCGTGCACGTCGTTACCGTCAACGACTACCTCGCCTCGCGCGACGCAGGCATTATGGAGCCGCTCTACAATTTCCTCGGCCTGACCGTCGGCGTGATTATTTCAGATATGCAGCCGTTCGACCGTCAAAACGCCTACGCTGCCGACATCACCTACGGTACGAACAACGAATTCGGCTTCGATTACCTGCGCGACAATATGGTAACCGACCAATACGACAAAGTGCAGCGCGAATTGAATTTTGCCGTTGTCGATGAAGTGGATTCCATCTTGATTGACGAAGCGCGCACTCCGCTGATTATCTCCGGTCAGGCAGACGACAACATCCAGTTGTACCAAATCATGAACACCGTCCCGCCCCACCTCGTCCGCCAAGAAACCGAAGAAGGCGAAGGCGACTACTGGGTAGATGAAAAGGCGCACCAGGTCATCCTGAGCGAAGCCGGCCACGAACACGCCGAGCAAATCCTGACCAAAATGGGATTGCTGGCAGAAAACGACTCGCTCTATTCCGCCGCCAACATCGCCCTGATGCACCACCTTATGGCGGCATTGCGCGCGCATTCCCTCTTCCACAAAGACCAACATTACGTCATCCAAGACGGCGAAATCGTCATCGTGGACGAATTTACAGGTCGTCTGATGTCCGGCCGCCGCTGGTCGGAGGGTCTGCATCAAGCCGTCGAAGCCAAAGAAGGCGTGGAAATCAAACGCGAAAACCAAACCCTCGCCTCCATCACCTTCCAAAACTATTTCCGCCTGTACACCAAGCTCTCCGGCATGACCGGCACAGCCGATACCGAAGCCTTCGAGTTCCAAAGCATCTACAACCTCGAAACCGTCATCATCCCGACCAACCGCCCCGTACAGCGCAAAGACTTCAACGACCAGATTTTCCGTTCCGCCGAAGAAAAATTCGAAGCCGTCGTCAAAGACATCGAGGAATGCCACAAACGCGGGCAGCCCGTTCTCGTCGGTACGACCAGCATCGAAAACTCCGAACTGGTCTCCCACCTTCTGCAAAAAGCCGGACTGCCGCACAACGTCCTCAACGCCAAAGAACACGAACGCGAGGCGCTGATTGTCGCCCAAGCCGGCAAAGTCGGCGCGATTACCGTTGCCACCAATATGGCGGGACGCGGTACGGACATCGTATTGGGCGGTAACCTGAAGCACCAAATCGAAGCCATCCGTGCCGACGAAACCTTGAGCGACGAAGAGAAACAGGCACAAATCGCCGCACTCGAAAACGGCTGGCAGGCAGAACACGACAAAGTGATGGAAGCAGGCGGTTTGCACATCATCGGCACAGAACGCCACGAAAGCCGCCGTATCGACAACCAGTTGCGCGGACGCTCCGGCCGTCAGGGCGACCCCGGCTCTAGCCGCTTCTACCTCTCGTTTGAGGACCCGCTGCTGCGCTTATTCGCGCTCGACCGTGCCGCCGCCATCCTCAACCGCCTTGCACCCGAACGCGGCGTCGCCATCGAACACAACCTGCTGACGCGCCAAATCGAAGGCGCGCAACGCAAAGTCGAAGGCAGAAACTTCGATATGCGCAAACAGGTTTTGGAATACGACGACGTTGCCAACGAACAGCGCAAAGTCATTTACAGCCAGCGCAACGAAATTCTGACCAGCAAAGACATCAGCGACCTGATGCAGGAAATCCGTTCTGATGTCGTCAGCAACCTCGTGGATACCTATATGCCGCCCGACAGCATGGAAGAACAATGGGACATCCCGACTTTAGAGAACCGCCTGGCTGCCGAATTCAGGCTTCAGGAAGACATCCAATCCTGGCTGAAGGCGGACAATGCGATTGACGGTCAAGACATCAAAGAACGCCTGATCGAACGCATCGAAAACGAATATGCCGCCAAAACCGAACTGGTCGGCAAGCAGGCAATGGCCGATTTCGAGCGCAACGTGATGTTGCAGGTCATCGACAACCAATGGCGCGAACATCTTGCCGCCATGGACTACCTGCGACAAGGCATACACCTGCGCAGCTATGCTCAAAAAAATCCGAAGCAGGAATATAAACGTGAAGCCTTTACCATGTTCCAAGACCTGTGGAACGGCATCAAATTCCATATCACCTCCCTGCTTACCTCGGTTCAAATCGAACAAAACCCTGTCGCGGCTGTTGAAGAGCAACCTGTCGGCAACATCCAGTCCATCCATTCCGAATCGCCCGATATGGAAGAACTTTTGGGTCAATCGCAAACCGATCTGGTTACCGAAGCCTTTAATCCCGATGGGACGGATTTCAGCCCCGAAGCCTTGGAAGCGCGGGGGCAAATCGTCCACCGCAACGACCCCTGCCCCTGCGGCAGCGGTTTGAAATACAAACAATGCCACGGCAAATTGGCTTAAGCGTTTGAACGCAAATGCCGTCTGAACATCCGGTTTCCGGTTTCAGACGGCATTTTGCCTGAATCGCCGTATCTGACCGACAATCCGAAAACTCCCGATTTGATACCATCCGAACTAAAAACAGGCATCCGCCCCGCCGAACTATGATTCCATCCGACTTCATTGACGAACTTCTAGCCAAAACCGATATTGTCGACATCATCGACGAACAGGTTCCGCTAAAAAAAGGCGGGGCGAACTATATGGCGTGTTGCCCGTTCCACAAGGAAAAAACACCGTCGTTTTCGGTCAGTCCGACCAAGCAGTTTTACCATTGTTTCAGTTGCGGGGCGCATGGTTCGGCGATTGGTTTTGTGATGGAACATCAGGGGCTGTCGTTTCCGGAGGCGGTACAGTTTCTTGCCGACCGCGTGGGCATGGTTGTGCCTAAAGTGCGTGGGCAGAACGATAATCCCGAAGTCCGTGCCGAGCGCAAGAAAAAACAGCAGACGCTGGAAGAAACGACGGCGGCGGCAGCGGATTTTTACGCGCAACAGCTAAAATTCAATCCGGCGGCGAAGGCTTATTTGGACAGGCGCGGCTTGAGCGCGGAAGTCATCGCGCATTATGGTTTGGGCTACGCGCCCGACGGCTGGCAGCCTTTGGCGCAAGTGTTCCAACCGTACCCGAATACCGCGTTGGTGGATACGGGTATGGTGATTGACAATGAGGGACGGCATTACGACCGCTTCCGCCATCGGATTATGTTCCCCATCCGCAATCTGCGCGGGCAGGTGATCGGTTTCGGCGGCAGGGTGCTGGACGACTCGAAGCCGAAATATTTAAATTCTCCCGATACGCCTTTGTTCGATAAGGGGAAAAACCTTTACGGACTGTATGAGGGGCGTGCCGCTGTCAAGGAAGCGGGGCGGATTCTGGTGGTCGAAGGCTATATGGACGTGGTCGCGCTGGCACAGTTCGGCGTGGGCTACGGTGTGGCGGCCTTGGGCACGGCAACAACAGCTGAACACGTCAAAATCCTAATGCGTCAGGCGGACAGTATTTATTTCTGTTTCGACGGCGACAGCGCGGGACGGAAAGCGGCTTGGCGCGCGCTGGAAAATGCGTTGCCGCAGTTGAAAGACGACAAATCGCTGCATTTTTTGTTCTTACCAGAAGAACACGACCCCGACAGCTACATCCGCGCCTACGGAAAAGCGCAATTTGAAGATGCGCTGTTGAATCAAAGCAAGCCGCTGTCGGAATATTTCTGGGAACATCTTTCAGACGACCTCAATCTCAATACGCAGGAAGGTAAGGCGGAATTGGTGAAAACCAGTTCGCCGCTTTTGGCGCAAATTACCGCGCCGGCATTGGCTTATCTGTTGAAACAAAGACTTAGCGAGCTGGTCGGCATCGATCCCGACAATCTCGCCCAACTGCTGGGGCAGGAAGCGCCGAAGCGGCACGTTAAACAAAAAAGCTACAAACTGCCTCCGATTTCCGTCAAACAGCCAGTCATGCTGACGCTGGTGCAACGGCAAATCCGCAGCCTCTTGATAAATCCGGATTGGGCTGCATATATAGACCTGCCCGATTATCTGGCGTTGGACGGTGATTTCGCCTGCCTTGCCAATCTTGCCGAATCGATTAAAAGCCATGCCGCCGTACCCGAAACCGCTCAGGTTTTAGAGTATATGCGCGGCTCGCCTTACGAAGAAACAATAAACCGAATCTTCCATTCAACGCACCAGTCGGAAGAAATGAACAGCAGCAGTGAAGAAGATTGCGAGAATTTCCAAATCGGCATGAAAAAACTGCTCAATGAGTTAAAATACAGCCAAATCGAAACATTAAAACAAAAAAGCCTGCAATCCGGCTTAAATGAAAGTGAGAAAAAACTTTTGCTGTCGCTGCTGACCGCAAAACAAAATTGACCGGCGGATTCCGCCACCCGTAAACCGTTATGCCGTCTGAAAAGCATTCGCACCGGCTGCAACAACGACACCTGCAGAACACCCATCCCAAAAAGCCTTCAGACGGCATCAGAGTACCCTCTCTGCCACGCCTTCAGGTGCGTCCAAACGCAAACCGTCGGCACCTTACCAACAGAAAGCAGACAATGTCCAAAAACCAAAATCACGAAGAATACCAAGACGATACCCGCCCCCTGACGATTGAGGAACAACGCGCGCGCCTGCGCCAACTCATCATTATGGGCAAAGAACGCGGCTACATCACCTACTCCGAAATCAACGACGCACTGCCCGACGATATGTCCGATGCCGACCAAATCGACAACATCGTCAGTATGATTTCCGGTTTGGGCATCCAAGTTACCGAACACGCCCCCGATGCGGAAGACATATTGTTAAGCGACAATGCCGCCGTTACCGACGATGATGCCGTCGAAGAAGCCGAGGCCGCCCTTTCCAGTGCAGATTCCGAGTTCGGCAGGACGACCGACCCCGTCCGCATGTATATGCGCGAAATGGGACAGGTCGACCTGCTGACCCGCGAAGACGAAATCATCATCGCCAAAAAAATCGAAAATGCCCTGAAAAATATGGTTCAGGCCATCTCCGCCTGCCCGGGATCCATTGCGGAAATCTTAGAACTCATCGAAAAAATCCGCAAAGACGAAATCCGCGTCGACGAAGTCGTAGAAGCCATTATCGACCCGAATGAAGTATTGCTCAACGAATTGGGCTTGGGACACTTGGAAACCACAGTGCCCGAGAAACCTTCCAACGACAATTCGGATGAAAACGAAGACGACGAAGAGTCGGAAGAAGATGCGGATGAAATCTCGGCAGCCAATCTCGCCGAATTGAAACAAAAAGTCATCGGCCACTTTGCCCAAATCGAAAAAGACTACAAAAAAATGATCGGCCGTTTGGAAAAACACCACAGCCGGCACAAAGACTATCTCGCCTACCGCGATGCCATCGCCAACAAACTTTTGGAAGTCCGCTTCGCCACCCGCCAAATCGACAGCCTCAGCAGCAGCCTGCGCGGAAAAGTAGAAAACATCCGCAAACTCGAACGCGAAATCCGCGATATCTGCCTTGACCGCGTCCATATGGAACGCGACTATTTCATCCAAAACTTCCTGCCCGAAATCACCAATCTGCAATGGATTGAAGAAGAAATCGCCAAAGGCAGGGTCTGGAGCGACGCACTCGACCGCTTCCGCCACGCCATTCTCGAAAAACAAACCGAGTTGGCAGATATGGAAAAAGAAACCCGCATTTCCATCGAAGAGTTGAAAGAAATCAACAAAAATATGGTGTCGAGCGAAAAAGAAACCGCAGCCGCCAAGCAGGAAATGATTCAGGCAAACTTGCGCCTCGTGATTTCCATTGCCAAAAAATACACCAACCGGGGTTTGCAGTTCCTTGATTTGATTCAAGAAGGCAACATCGGCTTGATGAAGGCGGTCGATAAATTCGAATACCGACGCGGCTACAAATTCTCCACCTATGCGACATGGTGGATCCGCCAGGCGATTACCCGCTCGATTGCCGATCAGGCACGCACCATCCGCATTCCGGTGCATATGATTGAAACCATCAACAAGATGAACCGCATCTCGCGCCAACACCTTCAAGAAACCGGCGAAGAACCCGATTCCGCCAAACTTGCCGAACTGATGCAGATGCCCGAAGACAAAATCCGTAAAATCATGAAAATCGCCAAAGAACCGATTTCCATGGAAACCCCCATCGGCGACGACGACGATTCGCACTTGGGCGACTTTATCGAGGATTCCAACAATATTGCGCCGGCTGATGCGGCAATGTACACCAGCCTGCACGAAGTAACCAAAGAAATACTCGAAAGCCTGACACCTCGTGAGGCAAAAGTCCTGCGTATGCGCTTCGGCATCGATATGAATACCGACCATACGCTGGAAGAAGTCGGCAGACAGTTTGACGTAACCCGCGAACGCATCCGCCAAATTGAGGCAAAAGCACTCCGCAAGTTGCGCCACCCGACCCGCAGCGACCGTTTGAGAAGCTTCTTAGACAGTGAAGACAGCAAGTTGTAAACCAAAAAAACCGCAGGTTCAAAATACCTGCGGTTTTTTCTTACACAATAAACAACGCTTCCACATACCCCACACTCCTATCCCGTTTTCCCAACAATTCCGGCTGGCAAATCTCCATCAGCGAGCAGGCTTTGCAGCGTTTGCCGTAGTTGGGCGGCGGGGTTTGGCCGCTGTTCAGGAGTTCGCGCACAGCGGCGATGGTAGCGAGTGTTTGGGCGCGCAGGTCGTCTGAAAACGTGATGGGAACGCGGTGGCGGGTTTGCATATACCACAGCGCTCCCTCAGAGACGGTTTGCCCTGTCATTTCTTCCAAGCACAAGCCTTGGGCGCAAAGCTGGATTTCATCCATCGGGTCGGGTTTGGGCTTGCCGCGTTTGTATTCCACGGGTTTCAGACGGCCTGTTTTCGTTTCCACTTCCACCAAATCCAATATGCCGCTGATGCCTAGTTTCTCCGCCGACACATGCACAGTCCGCTCAAAGCGCACGCCCTTGCGCGTTTCCGGCTCGCCCGAATCCACCCGCTCATGCAGTGCCTTGCCCTGCGCGGTCAAATAGTTCTCCGCCCACGCCTGTTCGTTGTGAATCAACGCGCATTGACGCGGGCAGAAGGCGTAGTGTTGCAAGGCGGAAAGGGGAATCAGGTGCGTGTCCTGATTTTCCCCTTGGGTTTCAGTTGAAAGTGCGGTCATTTTCAGCCTAATTTACGCAACAGCTTGGTTTCTTCAAGATTCTTATCGTCTACGCTGACAAGATAATCGTCAAAACTCCTTACTACTTCTACACCGTCCTTTTTGACTACCTGAATGCGTTTGAACAGACTATCAGCAGGCGCATCACCTAGATTATTGCTGTGTTCAAACACATAGAGCCCGCGTGCGTTCATTTGTCCGCGTGCGGCGGAATGGTCGTGGTCAAACATATTGACAAGTGCCTGCCAAAACAGCTCTAAATCGTTTTCGGAAAAGCCTGTTTGTTTGGCAAAATGGGCAGAAATGAAGCCATGGCAGCGGTATAGACCGTAGGGGACGGTGAATTTGCGACCCATTGTACGGTTGTCGCCGGTTCCACTGGCATCTTTTTCGTTGGTAACCGCCATGCGGGTAATGCTGTGTTCCAAGGTCATGACGGGATCAATAGAGCGAGAAAAAGTCAGTTGCACGGGACCGCGCACTTGTCCTGCATTTTTGCCGGTAGTCATCACTGCGCCAAATGTGCGGATGTCGTAATAACGGCTGCACATGTATTGGCGGGCAGCTTCGGTTTTCTCGCCTTTTTCTTTGCCTTTTACGTTTTCCTGCTCGTGGGCTTCGTCAATCAGGTTGTTCAAAATGCCTTTTTCGCGAATAAAGATGTCGTGATGTTCGTCATTTTGAGTCATTTGGATAAAGTTGCGGACTTTGCGTTTCAGGCAAACATCAGTTACCAAACCTTCGCCGGTTTGCGGGTCGATACGCGGCAGGTTACCTGCGTCAGGATCGCCGTTGGGATTGCCGTCTTGCACATCAAATAAAAAGACAAAGTCGTAGCGTTTTTCAATAGTCATAGCATTTGCTCCTTATGCGGTTTTCGCTTCGTTGAACAGGTTTTTCAATGCGTCTTTGGTAAACAGGAATTGGGTTTCGTGGTAGCAACCGATGGCGAATAGGCCTTGCTGTTCCAAATTCAAATGGTTAGGAAATCTCTGACAATGTTCCAAAATCTGGCGGATTTCCCATTGCAGTTGTACGGCACGTCCTTCAAATTCCAGTTTGTTCAAATGGTGCGGCAACAAGCGCATCAGTGTGCCGAATACGGCAATCGGTGTGCTGCTTGCCGAACCGAAATAGCGGTCGGCAATGGTGGCGTTCAAGCCGGGATTGGCCTCGGCTTGTATTTTTTCCAGCACGGCAAACAGCCGCCCCAGCACATAGCCGATGTCTTGACGGTTTCTATCTAGGCTCATAGTTAGCTCCTTCATGTTTTTCAGACGACCCGCACGGATTGCGCGATTGATATAGGCTTTAAGCAGACTTGCTCTGCCATAGGTAATTTTCTGTTCCGCCTTGTTGCGCCGCAAAGCAGCCTGCAACAGGCTGACGGGTAAAACACGGTTGTTGAGCGCGGCATCGGTTATTTGGGCAATCAGGTCAGATGGCAGGTTTTCCATTTTGCCGTCCAACACCAAATTACCCAGCAGGCGCGGTAGCGGCATATATTCGGGGTATGGCGAGTTTTCGCCGCGCACCATTTGCAAATCGTCATACCACGCCGCAATACTTTCTGATAAGGCGGCAACGGTGGTTTCATGCCAAAAGCGGACGACAATGCGCGCGGAATTGGGCGATAAACCTAAAAGGTAGAATTTTTCTTTGCCGTCAGGTTTTTGGTATTGACCGTTGTATAGGCTTTTATAAAGAGTTTTAACGGCATCGATATGCTCATCGGGCTTGTCTTTGCCGCCGCCGTTAATCATCGAAGCAAGACTTTCCTCCAACGGAGTCCGTTTCGCGCCCCAACATACGACCGTTACATCGCCGATACGAAATCGGTTTTCGCTAGCAAGCAAGGTGTTCAAGGCGGTGGTATATTCGAACATGGCTTGCTCGCCCACGGGAAAGATAAAGCCCTGCTCTTTGCCGTATGATTCAAAAGCCGACAGATTTACCGATGCAAACGGGGCGGGCTTGGCATTCACGCCTTTCACGGCGTTATGCAGCCGCGCAATTGGCGCAGCTTTGCCCGTTACCAGGCAAATGCCTTTTTGGACATTATCGGATTGCGTTTGATTTGCTTGACTCACATATTCCCGCACCGCCTTTGACTGGCAAACCAAATCTACCGCTTCATCCACCAGGCGGAAGCTGAGATTACAGCCTTTGACTTTGGCACACTCCGCCCAATTTGCAGCCTGCATGACTTTGCTTTTTTCTTCCGCAGAAGACAAAAAGGCAGCAACCGCAGTAACACCTGCATCATCGGGCAGCGCCTGTTTCAATTCATTTACTTTGGCGGTAAAGCTGGCATGCTGTTTGTCCGCCTGCTCCTGCCCTTTTTCTCCGGCATAAGCAAGTACATAACCGTAGTGATCCCACAATAAATTGCTTACTTCGTAGGATTTTGAACCGCTCCTGCCCAAACCTTTCGGTACTAAAAAAGTGCGGCCAACTTTCTTCTTAACTTTCAGCTCACGGGTATCTTCCAGCTGAATAAAATTACCCTGTTTGTCTATAACGATAATGAACGGTATTTCTTTGTTTTCAAACCCTTCCTGGGCAATACCGCCATCACTTTCGGCTTTGCGTTGATAGTATTGGGTGAGCGCGTGCAAAATCATCGTTTCACCTCCTCGCTGTCGGCAGGCGGCACGGTAATCACGCCGTTTACCGCTTTGCATTGGTAAAACATCGGCTCGGCGTTATTGGAATCACGCGGGTCGGATTTGCTGAAATCCATGTCATACAGCATAAAACCGAAATCTTGGGTAATGTCTTCGAGTGGCAATCCATCTTCGGCTTTTTCCAGCAACCTGAAATCACAAGGAAACTCACGACAGCCTAAATAAGGTTGGTGGAAATATTGTCCTTTCTTTGCCCGCCGCTTGAACATTTCGGCAAATTTAACATAGTTGTCGCTCTCGCCCGCTTCACTGGTCATGTCAAAATCGGCGTGAATGCGGTAGGCAACGTCTTTCAGCAGCATGGATGCGCGCTGCTGGCGGTTATCTTCAATATAGAGCGAGCCGCTACGCTCACTCATCTTAGTTCCCACTTCGTTGCGGCGGATATTCGTCCACTGAATCGGTTTTAGGATTTCTATCTTCAAGACCTTCCAGCGAATCGCCGGCTTCCACAATATCGCCATTAGGATGTTTCTGGCAGCAGACGGTGTGATAACGGGGTAGCTTACCCTCTCCACCTTAAGCTCGGGCCTGGTGAAACATGCCAAATCGCCGCTGATTTCTAGGATAAAACTCATATCATCTCCTTATTGCTTTTATTTCATAAAACTGAATTTTCAGGTAGCCAAGCCGTATCGTCAAAATCCGCGCCAAGCACGGCTTTGTAATAGCCCTTATCCAACACCAGCAATCCCGCCCTAGAAAAAACCGCATGTACAGGCAGCTTTTTCAGTTCGTGTTCGTACACCGTTATCGTGTAGCGTTGCAGCTTGCGGTAAACCCATTTGTGTTTGAGTGGATCGCTTTCTAAAAATTTGAACCAACTTTCAAACGGCTCGGGCAGAGGTGGACTGTCAGTTTGCCCGAAGGAGTTGTCGGTTGGCTGAGGAAAGCGTTGTTTGTCCAAAACATCCTGCCATTCTGAAACTTCCACGCCGTCCAAGTGTCGTCTGAAAAAATCGTCCAACTCGTTTGCTTTGATAATTTGCGGACTGCCGTCTTTTTCCCAATGAGCCAACGGGATAAACGGCACAATGAGTGCCACGCCTTGGTTATCAATCAGGCGGAAGCGTTCGGCAGCGGTGCGGAATTTGATTGCCAGCGGATTTTCATTGGATGATTCTGCCGTCAAGAGTCTTGTAATGTTGTGTTTGTCCACATCGCCTTTGCCGTTGAACCGGCGGAAATATTCGGCAAATGCCGACGGGGAAAGCGGGTCGCCGAGCAGCTCTGCTTTCAGCATTTCTTCGGTAATGTCCTGCCCCTGTTTCAGGCTGCCGCTGGGCGCGCCTTCTTCGGCACGAAACACGACCACTTCACCCAACTGTGGCAGTTTACCTTCACGGTTGCACCGCCCCGCCGCTTGGGCAATGCTGTCCAGTCCTGCCATCGCCCGATAAACGCAAGGGAAATCCAAATCCACGCCGGCTTCAATCAACTGCGTGCTGACCAGCCACAAGGGCTTGTGCAGGCTGCCTGCGCGATACAGTGCCAAATATCGGCGAACCAACGCAATCACTTCGCTTCGGTGTGTGGCGCACATATTGGCGGACAAATGCAGTTTGATGCCGTCAGAAGGCAGGGCGGCAAAGAGTTTTTGGGCGTGTTTTCGCGTATTGACTACTGCCAAAACACATGGACGCGCGGCGATTTCATCGGCAATTTCCTGCCAGCTTTGTGTTTCGTCATTTGGCGGCGGCATTTTGATACGGACGCGGCGCAGTTTTTCCGATAAGGCAATTTTGTCTGCCACAATTTCGCGCACATCCGGCAGGCCTTCCAAAATAGTGCGACCGAATGCGTCGATATTTTTGCCAAGCTCCGGTTGGGTTGCCGTGCACAGCACAAAAGTAACGCCGTAATCACGCGCCAGCACCCGCATCATGTCGGTAATCGGCTTTTGGAAATCGCGCGGAAGCTGCTGGGCTTCATCCAAAATCACCACGCTGTCGGCAATATTGTGAATCTTGCGGCAGCGGCTGGTTTTCGCCGCAAACAGGCTTTCAAACAGTTGCACGTTGGTGGTAACAATCAGCGGTGCATCCCAATTTTCCGTGGCAAGGCGGGTTTTGGCGGTTTCTTTGTTATCGGCCACTTCCAAATTGCTGTGGTGCTCCAAAACCACATCATCGCCCAATGCTTTGCGGAAAACATCGGCGTTCTGTTCAATAATACTGGTGAAGGGAATCGCGTAGATAATACGTTTTTTGCCGAATTTCAGTGCGTGCTTCAAAGCGAACCCCAAGCTCGCCAAAGTTTTGCCGCCGCCGGTTGGCACGGTTAAAGAAAACAAAGTGCGGTCGGTTTCGGCGGCGGAAAAACATTGCTGCAAAATGATATGGCGTTCTTGATTTAAAGTTGAATTTTTATCTGTTTTTTCCAAAAGTTGCGCCATATATTGCTCATATCTCCGGTGCAACTCATCCAAACTGGGAAATTTCGGGCGCAATCCGGCAGCCTGCACGGCATCTGTATCGGCGTAGCCGTTCATAAAGGCTTCGGTATCTAAAAAATCGGCATCCACCAAGCAGGAAAAGAGAAAACGCAGCCAAATATGCAGCTCTTCCAGCTTTGCACTGTCTTTCCAAAATCCAAAAAAATCCCGCTTCAGATCATCTTCTGATAACGGGAAAAAATCTTCAGACAAACCACTTTCCGCCAAACCTGACAAAGATGCCGTCAACTCGTCATCCGCCTGTTGCAGACGGCGTTTCAGGCTGCCTTTATCATACCAATCTGCCAGCCCTGCATGATGCCCGGCAATCAAATACGCCAACAAATGCCCAAAAAACAGATTAAGGTGCTCTTGCTCTACTGCATATTTTGCACCGGCAGTGGAATGCGGAATTTTGCGCAACTTGGTAGATTCGACATCTTCCAAATGGGCATTTTCTTTTTCAAAGCCGGATGCATTACGGATATATTTCTGAAAAGCTTTCTGAAATTTCCCCAAATCGTGCAAAAGCCCCGCATATTCGGCAAACAACGCCCCGTAACGCCCTGCAAAACGTTTGGCGAGTTGAGCGACTTTTTGCAGGTGGTCTTGCAGGGGGTGGGGGTGCCAATTTCCTGATGCGTCTTGGCGGGCGTGGGCTATATAGTCGAAATTCACATCGATTCTCCAAATTTGAAACGTGCAAAATTTAACGAACAAGCCATACAAATAGCTTGAGGCGTTGAAAAATCGAAAATCTGTGGAATGAAGTCGTCTGAAAAGCTGTCGGCGGTCAGGCGCATAACGGCAGCTTAGGCGGTAAGTTCAGACGGGGCTTTCCATTGTGCTTCGGGCGCGAATATCCAGACAGATCTGTTTTCAGACGGCCTTTTGCCTTCGCGGTTGCAGCATCCTGCGGCTTGGACAACGCTGCCTAAACCTGCTTCGGCGCGCATTACCAACGGAAAATCGACGTCCACACCGGCTTCGATTAAAGACGTGGCAGGGGGGTGCCGTTTTTCAGACGGCATTTTGATCATCAAGTAACGCTTTATCAGGCTTTTTTATTGTTCAACGCGGCTTTGACAAACGCGGTGAACAAGGGATGCCCTTTGCGCGGGTTGGAAGTGAATTCGGGATGGAACTGGCAGGCGAAGAACCAAGGATGGTTCGGCAGCTCGATGGTTTCAACCAAGCGTTCGCGTCCGGCGGATACGCCGCCGATAACCAAGCCTGCTTTTTCCAACTGAGGAACATAGTTGTTGTTGACTTCGTAGCGGTGGCGGTGGCGTTCGCGGATATGTTCGCTGCCGTAGATTTTGGCGGCGAGACTGCCTGCTTTCAATTCGACTTCTTGCGCGCCCAAACGCATCGTGCCGCCCAAATCGGCGGATTCGTCGCGGGTTTCGACGCTGCCGTCGGCGGTTTGCCATTCGTCAATCAGGGCAACGACGGGGTCGGCGCATTTGAGGTCGAACTCAGTGGAATTCGCACCTTTCAAACCTGCCACGTCGCGGGCGTATTCGATCAGCGCAATCTGCATACCGAGGCAGATGCCCAAGTATGGCACGTTGTTTTCACGGGCGTAGCGCACGGCGGCGATTTTGCCTTCCACACCGCGTGAACCGAAACCGCCGGGAACGAGGATGGCATCCATATCTTTGAGCATAGAAACGTCGCCGTTGTTTTTCTCGATGCTTTCGCTGTCGACAAAGGTAATTTGTACGTCGGTTTCAGTGTGAATACCTGCGTGTTTCAAGGCTTCGATCAGCGATTTGTAGGACTCGGTCAAATCGACGTATTTGCCGACCATGGCGATTTTGACGGTGTGTTTCGGGTTTTGGATGGCGTGGACGATTTTTTTCCACGCGGTCAAATCCGCCTGCTGTACGTTAAGCTGCAATTGCTCGGTAATGATGTTGTCGATGCCTTGGTCGTGCAGCATTTCGGGGCATTCGTAGATGCTGTCCACGTCGTAGCTGCCCACAATCGCGCGTTCTTCCACGTTGCAGAACAAGGCGATTTTGCGGCGTTCGTCCGCAGGCATTTTCCTGTCCATGCGGCAAATCAGGATGTCGGGTTGCAAACCGATGCTCAACATTTCTTTAACGGTGTGCTGGGTCGGCTTGGTTTTGATTTCGCCTGCGGCGGCGATGTAGGGGACGTAGCTCAAGTGGGCGAACAGGGTGTTGTTGCGTCCCAACTGGCTGCGCATCTGGCGGATGGCTTCCAAAAACGGCAGCGATTCGATGTCGCCGACCGTGCCGCCGATTTCGACAATAGCCACATCGTAACCCGCCGCGCCTTCATGGATGCGTCGTTTGATTTCGTCGGTAATGTGCGGAATGACTTGAACCGTACCGCCGAGGTAGTCACCCCGTCGTTCTTTGGCGATGACGTTTTCGTACACCTGCCCCGTGCTGAAGCTGTTGCGGCGGGTCATCGTGGAATCGATGAAACGTTCGTAGTGTCCCAAGTCGAGGTCGGTTTCCGCGCCGTCGTCGGTTACGAACACTTCGCCGTGTTGAAACGGGCTCATCGTGCCGGGATCGACGTTGATATAAGGATCGAGCTTGAGCATGGTAACGTTCAAGCCGCGCGATTCGAGGATGGCGGCAATAGAAGCGGCGGCGATACCTTTACCCAGTGAGGA
Source organism: Neisseria polysaccharea (assembly GCF_963392925.1). Classification (NCBI taxonomy): domain Bacteria; kingdom Pseudomonadati; phylum Pseudomonadota; class Betaproteobacteria; order Neisseriales; family Neisseriaceae; genus Neisseria; species Neisseria polysaccharea. The sequence goes on along the minus strand of NZ_CAUJNZ010000001.1, from coordinate 29,761 downwards.
GACAACGCCGCCGGTTACGAAAATGAATTTGGTCATGATGGAATACCCATGTTGGAATGCGTGATTTTAACGTGAAGCGCGCGGTTCTGGCAAACGGACGGATGCCGTCTGAACGGTGGACGGCTGTTTTCAGACGGCATCTTTTCTTTATTTCCCGGTACTTTGGCGCAACTCGCGGCGCAGGATTTTGCCGACGTTGGACTTGGGCAACTCGTCGCGGAATTCGATATTTTTCGGTACTTTATATGCGGTTAATTCGGTGCGGCAAAAGGCGATAAGTTCTTCTTTGGTCAATGACGGGTCTTTTTTGACGACGAATACTTTGAGTGCCTCGCCGGTTTTTTCGTCGGGAACGCCGATACAGGCGACTTCCATCACTTTGCCGTGATGCGCGATTACCTCTTCGATTTCGTTCGGATAAACATTAAAACCGGAAACAACAATGAGGTCTTTCTTACGGTCAACCAGCTTCAACCAGCCTTTTTCGTCCATGACGGCAATATCGCCGGTTTCCAAGAAACCGCGCGCGTCTATGGCTTTGGCGGTTTCTTCGGGACGGTTCCAGTAGCCTTGCATCACTTGAGGGCCTTTTACCCACAATTCGCCCGGCTGCCCGACGGGGACTTCTTTGCCGTTTGCATCGCGCAATTCTACTTCGGTGGACGAGACGGGCAAACCGATGCTGCCGCTGTATGATTCGATGTTTAAGGGGTTGCAGCACACGCCTGGGCTGGCTTCGGTCAGACCGTAGGCTTCGACAATAGGCGTACCGGTAATTTTTTTCCATTTTTCGGCAACGGCTTTTTGGGTCGCCATACCGCCGCCCAAAGTCAGCCGCAATCCTGAAAAATCGACTTCGGCAAAATCGGGCCGGTTGACCATCGCGTTAAACAGCGTGTTCACGCCGATAAATACATTAATCCGCTGTTTTTTCAGTTCTCCGATAAAGCCTTTCATATCGCGCGGGTTGGTAATCAGGATGATTTTTGAGCCGGCATTGGCAAAAATCATCAGATTCACGGTTAAGGCAAAAATATGGTACAGCGGCAAGGCGGCGATAACGGTTTCTTTGCCCTCGCGCAACTGGTTTTTAATCCATTCTTTTGCCTGAAGCATATTGGCACAGATGTTGCCGTGACTCAGCACCGCCCCTTTGGCAACGCCCGTCGTGCCGCCCGTGTATTGCAACAGCGCGGTATCTTCGCGGTTTAATGCGACAGGTTGGAAAACGTGCTTCGCCCCCTCTTGCAATGCCGTCTGAAAGGAAACGGTTTCCCGAATGCGGTATTCGGGCACCATTTTCTTGATTTTTCGGATGATGAAATTAATCAGCGAACCTTTAAGCAGCCCGAACATTTCACCGACAGAGGCGACGATGACGTGTTTGATCTGCGTGCGCGGCAGCACCAGCTCCAACGTGTTGGCGAAATTTTCCAAAACGATGATGGCGGTCGCGCCGCTGTCTTTCAGCTGATGCTCCAGCTCGCGCGGGGTATAGAGCGGATTGGTGTTCACCGCCACCAAACCTGCCTGCAAAATACCGAAAAGGGCAATCGGGTATTGCAATACGTTCGGCATCATAATGGCAACACGTTCGCCGCGCGGCAACTTCAGGACGTTTTGCAGATAAGAGGCGAAATCTGTTGCCAGTTTGCCGGTTTCGGCATAAGTGAGCGTTTTGCCCATATTTTGAAAAGCGGGCAGCCTGGCAAATTTTTCCACGCTTTGGCGGAATACATCGCCGATGGAATTGTATTGCGTGATATCGATTTCGGCACTGACGCCCTGTTCGTAACTGTCTAACCAGATTTTTTCCATAGGTATCGGTCTTTAAAGTGGAATTGAGCGGAACAATGCCGTCTGAAAACCGTTTCAGACGGCATTACCTTTATCGCGTGATGATGACGGGTTTGTCGGTCGTTTGGATGATGCCGCCGCCCAAACAGATATCGCCGTCGTACAGCACGGCGGACTGACCCGGCGTAACCGCCCATTGCGGTTCGTCAAACACCAGCTCGACCGTTTCATCATCCAAATAGCGCAATTCGCAAGGCGCGTCCGCCATACGGTAACGCGTTTTGCAGGTATAGCGTCCTGCCTTCGGGCGTTCGGGCAGCGTGAAACTCAAATCGTTCATCACAAGGCTGCGGGTATAGAGCAGCGGATGGTCGTGTCCTTGCACGACAATCAGTTCGTTTTTCGTCAAATCTTTAGCCGCAACAAACCACGGTTCGCCCCCGCCGCCAATGCCCAAACCTTTGCGCTGTCCGAGCGTGTAGAACATCAGCCCGACGTGTTCGCCGACGGTTTTCCCTTCGGGCGTAACCATTTTACCGTTGTCGGTCGGCAGGTATTTTTGCAGAAACTCGCGAAACGGGCGTTCGCCGATGAAGCAGATGCCCGTGCTGTCTTTTTTGGCGGCGGTCGGCAGTTTGAACTCGGCGGCAAGGCGGCGTACTTCGGGTTTTTCCAAACCGCCCAACGGGAAAATCGCGCGTTCGAGTTGGAAAGGTTTAAGGCGGTAGAGGAAATAGCTTTGGTCTTTGTTTCGATCCAAACCTTTGAGCAGGTAATGCACGCCGTTGCGGACTTCTTTGCGCGCATAGTGGCCGGTGGCGATGGTATCCGCGCCCTGCCCTACGGCGTAGTCCAAAAAGCATTTGAATTTGATTTCGGCGTTGCACAACACATCCGGATTCGGCGTGCGCCCCGCACTGTATTCCTGAAGAAAATAAGCAAAGACTTTGTCTTTATATTGCGCGGCGAAATTAACGATGTCGATATCGATGCCGACAATATCGGCAACGGCGATGGCATCAAACGAATCCTGTTTGATGCTGCAATATTCGTCATTGTCGTCTTCCTCCCAGTTTTGCATGAACACACCGCGCACTTGATAACCCTGCTGCTTGAGCAGGGCGGCGGTTACGGAAGAATCGACACCGCCGGAGAGCCCGACGATGATATTGGAAGGGTTTGCTGTCGTATTCATGCGTAGAATATGGTTGGAAACGGCGGTTTTTAAAGGCAGATTTTAACACATTTTAAAGGTGGGCATAAAAATGCCGTCTGAAAGCCCGGGCTTTTTCAGACGGCATTTCAAATATTTTCAGCAGATTAGTGCTGATGCGCTTCGCCGTGGTGATGACCGTGATCCATTGCCGGCATCGGCGCGGTTTTGACTTTCAGTTGGACGGTTTGCGCTTTGGCGTTTTTAAATTTCAGGGTAACGGGAATTTTATCGCCCTCTTTTAATTGTTTTTTCAAACCCATAAACATCACGTGATAGCTGCCGGGTTTGAGTTCGGTAACGGATTTCGCCTCCAAAGGCACGCCGCCTTCGACTTCGCGCATACGCATCACGCCGTTATCATTGATGTGGGTATGCACTTCGACGCGGTCGGCAACAGGGCTGCTTCCGCCGAGCAAAAAGTCTTGTTTGGCTTCGTCGTTGTGGATTTTCATGAACGCGCCGCCCATTTTCATACCTTCGACGGTGGTGCGCGCCCAGCCGTCCTCAACGTGGATTCCGGCGGCGGAAACCGCGCCTGCCAAACCTGCCATCATCACGGCTGCCAATAGTTTTTTCATCTTTCTACTCCTTAAATGTCAAACGAGGATGCGCTCATCTTACAAACAAATACCGTTCAGAAATTTGATATAGATTAAGCGAATAATAAATACTACATACTAATCCTAAAGGGTTACAAATCCTGCTGCAAGCGTTTTACCCGAACAGGGCGGACAGCCAAACCGCCGCTAACATCAGCATCGCGAACAATTGTGCGGCAGAACCTGCGTCTTTGGCGCGTTTAGCCAGCTCGTGTTTTTCAGTCGAAGTATGATCGACGGCGGCTTCGACGGCAGTGTTGAACAGTTCGACAATGACCGACACAAAAGACGCGATAATCAACGGCAGGCGGAGGGACGTTTCGGAAACCCAAAAAAATGCCGCGCACACCAGCAGCGCGTTCAGCCACAAAACCTGACGGAATGCCGCTTCGTAACGGTAGGCGGCGGCAATGCCGTCTATCGAATAGCCGAACGCGTTGATGACGCGCCTGATGCCGCCTTTGCCTTTTTTTTCTGCCGCGTAGGAGGAAGGTTCCATCGGTATCCTTTCAAAATGTTCTCAATATAGTGGATTAACAAAAACCAGTACGGCGTTGCCTCGCCTTAGCTCAAAGAGAACGATTCTCTAAGGTGCTGAAGCACCAAGTGAATCGGTTCCGTACTATTTGTACTGTCTGCGGCTTCGTCGCCTTGTCCTGATTTTTGTTAATCCACTATATATACCGTCTGAAAACGGGGCGGTGGGGTGTCCGTACGGTATTAAGCACATCCCTGCCGGCTGAGGGAAAACCCTGCCTGCCCGATCAAACCAGGCGGTTGTGAAGCAAAAGCCTTTCAGACGGCATCGGTTTAACGTACCGACCACGCAGCAACGGCATCGGCAAACATTGCCGCCACATCGAAACCTTTTTGTTTCATAATTTCTTGGAATCCCGTCGGGCTGGTTACGTTGACTTCGGTCAGGTTGCTGCCGATAACGTCCAAACCGGCCAGCAGGATGCCGCGCCGTTTGAGTTCGGGGGCGAGCGTTTCGGCGATTTCGCGGTCGCGTCCGCCCAATTCCTGCGCCACGCCGCGCCCGCCTGCCGCAAGGTTGCCGCGTGTTTCGCCGTTTTGCGGGATACGCGCCAAAGCATAGGGGACGACTTCGCCGCCGATAATCAGGATGCGTTTGTCACCGTGTACGATTTCGGGAATGTAGCGTTGCGCCATAATGGTGCGGGAATCAAGCTGCATCAGGGTTTCGAGGATGCTGCCGATGTTGGGGTCTTTTTCGGTCAGGCGGAAAATGCCCATACCGCCCATACCGTCCAGCGGTTTGACGATGATGTCGCCGTGTTCTTTCAAAAATGCGCGGACATCGGCGGAACGGGTCGTTACCAGCGTGGGCGCGGTAAAGCGGCTGAAGTTCAAAATCGCCAGTTTCTCATTGAAGTCGCGCATCGCCTGTCCGCTGTTAAAAACCTTCGCGCCCTGCTGCTCCGCCAGCGTCAGTAATTGGGTGGCGTAGAGGTATTGCATATCGAACGGCGGATCGGTACGCATAATCACGGCATCAAATGCTTTCAATGCCGTCTGAACTTTGTCGGCAGATTTGAACCACGCATGATCATCATCGTTTTTTGCACCCAAAAATTCAAATGCCGATGCCTGCGCCGTTACCAAACCGCCGTTTACAGACAATTCCCCGCTCAATGTGTGAAACAGCCGCCAGCCGCGTTTTGCCATTTCGCGCATCATCGCGTAGGTGGTGTCTTTGTAGGTTTTGAAACTTGCCATCGGGTCGGCGATAAAGAGGACTTTCATCATATTTCCTTTCCGGTGTGCCGAATGTGCCGCATTTCGCGGGCAAAGGGGAAATGCCGTCCGAACAATATTCAGACGGCAAGGATGGAGTTTTACTTAGGCTGCCAAGAGTCTTTCAACGTGACCGTGCGGTTAAACACCGGCGTGTCTTTGCCGTGGTCTTTGCGGTCGGTTACGAAGTAGCCGATACGCTCGAACTGCCAACGGCTTTCTGCCGGCAAATCTTTGGCGGCAGGTTCGGCGTAGGCGGTGATTTCCTTGACGGATTCTGGATTGAGGAAATCGGTGAACGGCAGGTATTCGCCGTCTTCTCCGCGCACGGCATCGGGACGCTCGACGGTAAAGAGGCGGTCGTACAGGCGGACTTTGATTTCGGCGGCGTGTTCGGCAGACACCCAATGAATCACGCCTTTGACTTTTCTGCCTTCGGGATTTTTGCCCAAGGTATCGTGGTCGATGCTGCATTTGAGTTCGACCACATTGCCTGCCTCGTCTTTGACGACTTCATCGCACTTGATGACATAGCCGTGGCGCAAGCGCACTTCGCCGCCGGGAATCAGGCGTTTGAAGCCTTTGGGCGGATTTTCGGCAAAGTCGTCGGCTTCGATGTAGATGGTTTGGGAAACAGGTACTTCGCGATCGCCCATTTCCTCGTGGTTCGGATGGAACGCGGCACGGCGGCTTTGGGTTTTGCCGGCTTCAAAGTTGGTCAGGGTGACTTTGAGCGGGTTCAAAACCGCCATCAGGCGTGGCGCGGAGTTTTCCAGCTCTTCGCGAATCGCGCCTTCCAACACGCTCATGTCGACGATGTTTTCAGATTTGGAAATACCGGCGCGTTTGGCAAACAGGCGCAAACCTTCGGGCGTGTATCCGCGGCGGCGCATACCGGAAATGGTCGGCATACGCGGATCGTCCCAGCCGGAAACGTGTTTTTCCACAACCAACTGATTCAATTTCCGTTTGGAGGTAATGGTGTACAAAAGCTCCAAGCGTGAAAACTCGTATTGGCGCGGACGGGTGGCGTGCGGCGCGGGGATGTTGTCCAACACCCAGTCGTAAAGCGGACGGTGCGCTTCAAATTCGAGCGTACACAAGGAATGCGTGATGCCTTCGATGGCATCGGAAATGCAATGCGTGTAGTCGTACATCGGGTAGATGCACCATTTGTCGCCGGTGTTGTGGTGATGGGCGCGGCGGATGCGGTAGATGACGGGGTCGCGCATATTGATGTTGCCCGATGCCATGTCGATTTTCAGGCGCAGGGTTTTGCTGCCGTCGGGGAATTCTCCGTTTTTCATGCGCGTGAACAGGTCGAGGTTTTCTTCGATACTGCGGTCGCGATAAGGGCTGTTTTTGCCCGCTTCGGTCAGCGTGCCGCGGTATTCGCGCATTTCTTCGGGTGTCAAATCATCGACATACGCTTTGCCGTCTTGGATTAAACCGACGGCGTAGTCGTAAAGCTGGTCGAAATAGTTGGAGGCAAAACGCGGCTCGCCCGCCCAATGGAAGCCCAACCACTCAACGTCTTCTTTGATGGCGTTGACGTATTCGTCGTTTTCTTTTTCAGGGTTGGTATCGTCAAAACGCAGGTTGCACAAGCCGTCGTAAATATAAGCCAAACCGAAGTTCAGGCAGATGGATTTGGCGTGTCCGATATGCAAATAGCCGTTGGGTTCGGGCGGAAAACGGGTTTGGACGGCTGTATGTTTGCCGCTTTTGAGGTCGTCTTCGATGATGGTGCGGATAAAATGGTTGTCCGCGAATTGGTCTTTATTGAGCATAGTTTTCTTTGAACGGATGGCTTCAGACGGCATTGGAATGATTCCGTATGCCGTCTGAAGCGGTTTGAGAATGTGTTTATTGTACCCGACTTGCGCGCTTTGACATAGCGTTCAGACGGCATCGGCAATCAGGCATTCCACCCCCGCCTCTTTCAGCATCTTCTGCATCGCGGTATCGGGCAGCCGGTCGGTAAATACTTTGTCAAACGCCGTAATGTCGCCGAGCCTGACCAGCGCGTTGCTGCGGAATTTGCTGTGATCGACACCCAGGAAGCGGACGCGCGCGTTGGCAATCATCGCCTGCATGACGCTGACTTCCTTGTAATCGTAATCCAAAAGCGAACCGTCGCTTTCCACACCGTGTGTGCTCATCACGGCATAATCGACTTTGAACTGGTTGATAAAATCGACGGTCGCCACGCCGGTAATGCCGCCGTCCAAAGGGCGGACGACTCCGGAAGTGATGATGACCGTGTAATCCGTCCGCGCCGAAACGATGGAGGCGACGTGGATATTGTTGGTAATAATCCGCAGGCTGCCGCGCCGCCTCACCAGCTCCGATGCCACGGCTTCCATCGTCGTGCCGATACTGACAAACAGCGATGACTCGTCGGGAATATGTTCCGCAATCAGCCGGGCAATGGCATTTTTTTCGTTTTGACATTGAATTTGGCGGTTAGCGGGCAGCCCCTCCGGCAGGTTTCCGCCCGAGGACGCGCCGCCGTGATGGCGTTTCAGGCTGCCGCCCTCCTCCAACTCGCGGATGTCGCGGCGTATCGTCTGCGGGGTAACGTCCAATGCGGCGGCAAGCTCGTCCACCGACATAAACTGATGCCGGCGGACAAGGCTTAAAATCTCTCCATGCCTTTGGATTTTCGGTTTCATCGTTTTCTGCTTCCTTGCATCGGGATGCCGATTTTACCGCGTTCAACCCAAAGCGGAAAACACCACCATCAGAAACGGGGCGGCAATATTGACCACCACGCCGAAGCTGACCGCTACCGGCACGACTTCCAAACCGCCCGCACCCTGAATCACGGGCAATGTGAAATCCATACTGGTCGCACCGCCAACCCCCACCGCCGCATCCGGAAAACGCTTCATCAGCAGCGGGATAAATGCCAGTGCAAACAGCTCTCGTGCCAAATCGTTCAGCAGCATGATGCTGCCCCATACCGCCCCGTAAGCCTCGGTCATGACCAAACCCGAGAGGGAATACCAACCGAAGCCAGAAGCCAGTGCCAAACCCTTCGTCCACGACACACCATCTGCCGATGCGGCAAACAGCAGCCCGCCCGAAAGAGATGACAATATAAACCAGACCGACAACCGAATACCCCTGCGGTTGACCAAAACCTGCCGCAACGATACGCCGCTACTTTTGAGCTGTACGCCGATGAGGAACACCAGCAGCATCAGACAATACATGCCCGCGTTTTCAGACGGCATCCAAATATCGCGCATCAGTTTGCCGAATGAGAATCCGAACAGCACGCATCCGAGCTGCCCCACACTGCCCGACACGCCGACCGAAACGCCCTTCCCTTTCCCCTTTATCCGCCACGGGAATAACTTTCCTAAAACTGCCAAGACAAGCAGGTTCGCCCCGACCGTACAAACAAACAGCCACAGAACCGTCAACGCCATATCGTCCAACCGCGAACCCAAATCCTCCACGCGCGACAACGATACGCCGATCAGCAGCAGCACGGCATACACCAAAACCGACAGCACCTTGTCCAAAGCGGGCAGGTAAGGCTTGGGCACACGGATAAAAAATCCGGCAAACATCGGTATCAAAACCGAAATCAATATCATCAGGCTGTCCATCCCCTGCCCTCCTTTATTGCCGCATGATATGTGCAGCTTAAAAATTACCGTCTGAAAATTACAGATACCCGCATCCATATTTCAGACGGCATCAGGTTCGCCATTAAAAAACCGCCTGAACATCTGATTCAGACGGTTTTCTCTCCATCAGGCATTCAATCTTCCAAAGTCTTTTCCAAACGCTCCATACAGTTGCCCAAATGGCGGCGCAGGATTTTGACCACGCGGTTGCGCCTGCCTGCCAGCAGCAGGTCGAGGATTTCCCGATGTTCGGAATGCGTGTGCATATTGATGGCGTGTTTTTCCTCGCGATGCACGCCCGCCACGGCGACAATCAGGGAAGATCGCGCGCACAGCGTGTTCATAATGTCGAACAGCACATCGTTGCCCACCAGTCGCGCCAGTTCGACGTGGAAGGCATTGGACAGGCGGTTCCAGCCGACGCGGTCGCCCCTGCCGGAGGCCTCTTCTTCGCGCCGTATCATCGCATAAAGCGGCTTGAGGCGCGTTTCCAAATCCGGCAGGTCGGCGAGGATGTTCAAAATCATCGTCTCCATTTCGATGCGCGCATTGAACACATCCTGCATTTCTTTCAAATCGGGAACGTGGACGAACGCGCCCCTGTTGGGTTGCAAATCGACAATCTTGTCGTGCGCCAAAAGCGACAGCGCGCCGCGGACGGTGTTGCGCGAACACACCATCTGACGGCAAAGTTCGGACTCGGTCAGCTTTTTGCCGGGCAGCAGCACCTGATCGGTAATGCCGTCCAAAATCAGGGCGTAAACACGGAACAGCTCCGAATCGTGCCGCTCTTCGAGAATCAGGGAAGACGTGGTCGGCGCATGGATAATGTCGTCGTTTTCAAAGTTCATGATGTTTTCCGTATTTTTACGCTTTCAAATTTTTTAAGATGTTTTAAGACGGCTGTGTTTCAAATCGTGTCGGGGAAATCAAAGTATTACACAAATTTATTTTAATTCAACAAATTAATATATTACTTAAAATAACGGGATTCCCGCCTTCCGCCCGCCCGCAGAAGCAGGCGGGTATCATTTTAAAACGCGGCATTTAAAATTTGACCGAAAATTGTTGACAATCCGGAATCAAGCCTGCACAATACCCCGACAAGTCCAAGTATTATAAAGGCTGAATAAAGAGGAAACAGCAGGCAGATATATTCGGGAGGTGCAGTCCGAATATATCTGCTTTTTTATGCGCCTCCGGCTTGCCCGCACCTTTCCCCTTCAGACGGCATCAGCCGTTTCTCCATAATGCCGCCCGATGCCTATTTATCTGCCCCGGCAATTTCAAAACTGTGGGTAATCTTTGCCGCTTTGCCCAACATAATCGAAGCCGAACAGTATTTTTCGGCAGACATCTGAACGGCGCGCTCAATGGCCGATTCTTTCAAATCGTGCCCGAATACTTTGAAATGGATGTGGATTTCGGTAAACACGCGCGGCGCATCGTCCGCCCGTTTCGCCGTAACCGTCGCACGGCAGTCAGTCACTTTCTGACGCTGTTTTTCGGCAATCATCACCACATCGATGCTCGAACAGCCCGCCACGCCCAACAGCAGCATTTCCATCGGGCTGGGCCCGCGCTTGGCCGCACCTTCTGCCGCCGATCCCTCCATAACGACGCTGTGCCCGCCTTCCGTCGTGCCGACAAAGCACATTCCGTCTATCCATTTTGATGTAACCTGCATGGTGTCATTCCCGAAAATAGCGTTAAAACCGCTTTGCATATGGCGTTATTGTAAACAATTTCAAGCGGCTTATACAGAAATATGGACAAAACGGCAAAAAAACGCCTGAAAACCGATTTACGGTTTGGCGGCCTGGCCGTTGATCTGCACCGATTTGAGTTTCAGCGTATAGGTTTTGCCGTCGTCGGTATAGCCGATTTGTGCCGGAATATTGTTCAGGGACGGTGCGAAGAAATACATTACCGTATCGTCGCCGCGCCGCACCCGATATTTGACGACTTCGGTTTCCACGCCGCCTATGCTGTATTTTCCCGTACCCGCCTTATTCAAACCGCCGACGGAATAAAGTTTTTTGCCGTTGGTGATTTTCAGACCCGGGGGGAGTTTCGCGTCATTTGCCGCCAACTGCCAGGCAAGCGTGAACAAATCCATAGCCTTAAGGCTTTGCTCGGTTTTGCTCTCGCCCGCTTTGCCGTAGGTTACGCTGCCGTCGGCGAATTTGGCTTCCGCATACAGTTTGCCCCTGCGTATGTCTTTATAGTAGGTAGGGTGCAGGGTATTGCCGACAACCGTACCGCCGGACTCGAAACGGATATTGTATAGCGGCACTTTAATCGTCGAAACGATTTTGTAAGCATTGCCGCTGCGTTCAAATGTCATCGTGGCGGGAATGCCGTAGCTGCCGGAATAGTGCAGCACGGCGGATTGGGGCAGCCCTGCCGCATACGCGCACGGCAGGGCGGCGGACAAAATGGCGGCGGAAAATATATTTTTAAAAGTCTTCATCATTTGCTCCCGCCCGGTTTACGCCGTCAGGAAACGGGCGGCATCGGCGTTTTCCGAATTTCTGACGCGGTTTCCCTCGATAATCAGGCGGCCGGCGGCAAAATCGGCAACGGCTTTCGGATAGAGTTTGTGTTCGACAGCCAAAACCCGTGCGGCAATATCGTCTGCCGTATCACCATCAAGTATCGGCACAATCCCTTGCGATACAATCGGGCCGCAATCCAGCTCGGCCGTAACGAAATGAATAGTACAGCCGGCAACGCGGCAACCTGCCTCCAAAGCGCGTTCGTGCGTATGAAGTCCGGTAAACGAGGGAAGAATGGACGGATGGATGTTCATCAGCCTGCCTTCGTAATGGGCGCAAAACTCGGGGGTCAGAATCCGCATAAAACCTGCCAAAACCACCAAATCGGGTTGATATGCGTCAATTTTCTCCATCATAGCGGTATCGAAGGCAAGCCGGGACGCAAAGTTTTTATGGTTCAGGCTGCCGGTCGGGATGCCGCGTTCGGCCGCCCATTGCAAACCGGCAGCCGTTTCGCTGTTGCTCAACACGGCAGCGATATGGACATTTGGAACGGCAGCATTGACGATTGCCTGCATATTGCTGCCGCGTCCGGAAATCAGGATGACGATGTTTTTCATAATGGTGCGCTTCTGAAAGGGATGCCGTCTGAACCGCTGTTTGATGGTTTCAGACGGCATTTGCCGTAAAAATGCCCGAAAACCTGTTTCGGGCATGGATTCGGACTTAATTTACTTTTTTGATGTCGACTTGAGCCGGCTGTTGGGCAGACGCATTTTCGGGTGCACCAACCTTAACCAGTTTCACATCAAATACCAAAGTGGAGTTCGGACCGATTTTTTCGCCCGCACCCTGTTCGCGGTAGGCAAGGTTGGACGGGATGTAGAACGTGGCTTCTCCGCCTTCTTTCAGAAGCTGTACGCCTTCGGTCCAGCCCGGAATTACTTGGCTCAAAGGGAAGGTGGCAGGGCCGCCGTTGGCTTTGCTGCTGTCGAATACCGTACCGTCAATCAGGCGGCCTTCGTATTCCACGGTAACAATGTCGTCTTTGGTCGGCTGTTTGCCTTCGCCCTGTTTGGTGATTTTGTATTGCAGGCCGGAAGCGGTGGTTTTCACACCTTCTTTGGCGGCATTTTCTTTCAGGAAGGCTTCGCCTTTTTCTTTATTGGCCTTCGCGTCCGCCTTGTGTTTTTCTACGGCTTTAGCCTGCTGCTCCTGCAGGAATTTCATCATGACTTCCTGAGCCTGCTCTTCGGTCATTTTGATTTCTTTGCCGTCATACACTGCCTGCATGGCTTCGGTAAAGACTTTCAAATCGATTTCCGCGCCCTGTTCCTTCATTTGCTTCAGGGAGCGTCCGATGTCCACGCCCATCGCATAGCTTGCCTGCTGCATCGTGCTGCCGATTGAAGAGGTGTCGCCCTGCGCGGCAGAAGCGGCGGCAGGTTCGGATGCAGATGCGGGAGCAGCTTCTTTTTTGCCGCAGGCGGAAAGTGCCAAAGTGGCGGCAAGGGTCAGTGCGCTGATTTTGAAAATTTTGTTCATAATAGCTCTTCGCTGTTAATAAGGTCGGAAAAACGGGATTATAGCCGAGTTTGAATGTTTCAACACACAGGATGACACATAAAGTGTCAATCTGTGTGTTGCCCTGTTTTGGAAGGAATTGAACCTTCCCAAATAAGGTCTGATTCTACCGCCTCGAAGGACAGATGTCCAAGTGGCGGGGTTCAACCGATAAGGAAATTTTAATCAAATAGAATCAAGCCTGTTTAAATTTTGTAAATGCGGCATTTCAGACGGCATTTCATGCCTTGCCCTCCATGCCGTGATGTTCGATGGCAAAACCGCTTCGGCGGTAGGCGGCAAAGCGTTCGCGCGCGTCGGCGAGATCTTCCAGGCTGTTGCCGACGATTTCCAAAACGCGCGCGGGCAAGACCGGAGCGGTGTTCCAAAAACTGTCGGACAAGTTCAAAACGGCCATGCCTTCGGGAATTCGGGGCAGATTGCCGCCGCAGGCAAGCAGGACGGATGTTTCAGACGGCATGGCTTCTTCCGTTTCCCAAATTTCGTGCGGAATGAAACTCTCGGCCTCGTATTGCCAAAGCATTTTGTCCAATTCCTGAAGCTGCCCGAACGAGTCGGACCACACCAGTATCCTGCCGCCGTCCCGAATCGCACGGGCAATCAGGCGGCAGGTGAAAATCGGAACTTGGGCAACGTGCGTGTAAAAGGTGGCTTTCGGCATATTGTTTGAACGCTTGGCAGGACGATGCCGTCTGAACGGTGCGGCACACTGTTTCAGACGGCATGATTACGGGGTTAAAGATTGCGCAGGTAGTTCAACAGCAGCGGCACGGGACGGCCGGTCGCGCCTTTTTCCGCTCCGGATTTCCACGCTGTACCCGCGATGTCGAGGTGCGCCCACGGGTAGCCTTCGGTAAAGTAAGACAGGAATGTTGCGGCGGTAATCGTGCCCGCGCCGGGCGTGCCGATGTTGGGAATGTCGGCAAAATTGGATTTGAGCTGGTCTTTATAGGTTTCAAAGAGCGGCAGCTGCCATGCTTTATCGTCCACGTTTCGGGAAGCAGCCAGCAGGCTGTCGATCAAATCCTGATTGTTGCCCATCACGCCGCTGACGTCATGTCCCAAGGCGATGATGCACGCGCCGGTCAGGGTGGCGACGTCGATGACGGCTTTAGGCTTGAACTGCTCGGCGTAAGTGAGCGCGTCGCACAAAATCAGACGACCTTCGGCATCGGTGTTCAACACTTCAATCGTCAGGCCTTTCATGCTTTTCACGACGTCGCCCGGTTTGTTGGCCGCGCCGGAAGGCATGTTTTCGCAGGTGGCGACGACGGCGACGAGGTTGATCGGCAGTTGCAGTTTGACGGCGGCACAGAAGGTGCTGATGACGGTTGCCGCGCCGCACATGTCAAACTTCATTTCATCCATGTTCAAACCAGGCTTAAGGGAGATACCGCCGGTGTCGAAGGTGATGCCTTTGCCGACCAAGACGACGGGGGCGGCTTCTTTGTCGGCTGCGCCGAAGTAGCTCAATTCAATCAGATAGGGGTCTTCCACGCTGCCTTTGGCGACCGACCAGAATGAACCCATGTTTTCTTTAATGTAGTCTTTTTCGATGATTTTGGCGTGTGCGCCCAGTTTTTCGGCTTCGGTTTTGGCGGTGCGCGCTAAAAATTCGGGCGTGCATTCGTTGGGTGCGGCGTTGCCCAAGTCGCGGCAGAGGCTTTGTCCGTAAACCTGCGCCTCGGCGACGCGCAGGGCTTCTTTGACGGCGGCTTCGTGTACGGTGTGGAACACGGCTTGTGCGAATTTGGCGGGCTTGGCTTCTTTTTTATAGCGGTCGAAACGGTAGGCGGCATTGCCAAATGCGATGGCAAAGGCTTCGGCAACGGCGGCGGCTTGCGCTTCATCGAAGGCATGGATGTCCACATTGACCGTTTCCTGATTTTGCGCCCATTTGGCGGCTTCGGCGGCGGCTTTGTTCAGCGCGGCGCGGTCGGTTTTTTCGAGGCGGACGACGGCGACTGCCTGCAAACCGTTGTCCGTCGGGATTTTGGTGTCGGCAAAAGTTTGACCTTCTTCAAGCGAAGACAAAAGGGCAAGGGCGGTCGGGTGGTTTAATTGTGCGGTTTCGGTGCAGACAAATAACTGCGCGCCTGCCTGTTGCGGCTGCAAGGTTCCGGCTTTTGTGCTAAATTCCACGTTTATTCTCCTGATTGAGATGGTTTCGGGTAGTTTCAGACGACCCTTTGCATCAAGGGGTCGTCTGAAAACGGTTGGAAAGATTGTACTCCATTTGAGAGGTCGTCTGAAACCTTGCGCAGACAATCCGCCTGCGCCGAACCGCTACCGCTCCTAGCCGCGATTCTATGATTTATCAAAGAAACTTCATCAAAGAACTCTCTTTTACCGCCGTCGGCATTTTCGTCGTCCTCTTGGCGGTGTTGGTCTCCACTCAGGCAATCAACCTGCTCGGCCGAGCCGCCGACGGGCGCGTCGCCATCGATGCCGTGTTGGCATTGGTCGGTTTCTGGGTTATCGGCATGACGCCGCTTTTGCTGGTTTTGACTGCGTTCATCAGCACGCTGACCGTGTTGACCCGCTACTGGCGCGACAGCGAAATGTCGGTCTGGCTCTCCTGCGGGCTGGCGTTGAAACAGTGGATACGCCCCGTCATGCAGTTTGCCGTGCCGTTTGCCCTGCTGATTGCCGTCATGCAGCTTTGGGTCATGCCGTGGGCGGAACTGCGCAGCCGTGAATACGCCGAAATCCTCAAGCAGAAACAAGAATTGTCCATGGTGGAAGCAGGCGAGTTCAACAGCCTGGGCAAGCGCAACGGCAGGGTTTACTTCGTCGAAACCTTCGACACCGAATCAGGCATCATGAAAAACCTGTTCCTGCGCGAACAGGACAAAAACGGCAACGACAACATTATCTTCGCCAAAGAAGGCAATTTCTCGCTGAACGACAACAAGCGCACGCTCGACCTGCACGACGGCTACCGTTACAGCGGCACGCCCGGCAAAGCCGATTACAACCGCGTTTCCTTCCAACACCTCAGCCTGATTATCAGCACCACGCCCAAACTCATCGACCCTGTTTCCCACCGCCGCACCATTCCGACCGCCCAATTAATCGGCAGCAGCAACCCCCAACACCGGGCGGAATTGATGTGGCGCATCTCGCTGACCGTTAGCGTCCTCCTGCTCTGCCTGCTTGCCGTGCCGCTTTCCTATTTCAATCCGCGCAGCGGCCACACCTACAACATCCTGATTGCCATCGGTTTGTTTTTAATTTACCAAAACGGGCTGACCCTGCTTTTTGAAGCCGTGGAAGACGGCAAAATCCATTTTTGGCTCGGACTGCTGCCTATGCACATCATCATGTTCGTCATCGCAATCGTACTTCTGCGCGTCCGCAGTATGCCCGGCCAACCCTTCTGGCGGGCGGTTGGCAAAAGTCTGACATTGAAAGGCGGAAAATGAACCTGATTTCACGTTACATCATCCGCCAAATGGCGGTTATGGCGGTTTACGCCCTCCTTGCCTTCCTCGCTTTGTACAGCTTTTTTGAAATCATCAACGAAGTCGGCAATCTTGGAAAAGGCAGCTATAACGGCGCAAAATTGGGGCAGTATGTTTTAATGCAGATGCCCGCACACGCCTACGAACTCATGCCCCTCGCCGTTCTCATCGGCGGACTGGTTTCCCTCAGCCAGCTTGCCGCCGGCAGCGAACTGACTGTCATCAAAGCCAGCGGCATGAGCACCAAAAAGCTGCTGTTGATCCTGTCGCAGTTCGGTTTGATTTTCGCCATTGCCACCGCCGCGCTCGGCGAATGGATTGCCCCCGCGCTGAGCCAAAAAGCCGAAAACATCAAAGCCGCCGCCATCAACGGCAAAATCAGTGCCGGCAATACCGGCCTTTGGCTGAAAGAAAAAAACAGCATTATCAATGTGCGCGAAATGTTGCCCGACCATACGCTTTTGGGCATCAAAATTTGGCAGCGCAACGATAAAAACGAACTGACCCAAGCAGCGGAAGCCGAATCAGCCGTTTTGAATACCGACGGCAGCTGGCAGCTGAAAAATATCCGCCGCAGTATATTGGGCGAAGACAAAGTCGAAGTCTCCACCGCTGCCGAAGAAAGCTGGCCGATTTCCGTCAAACGCAACCTGATGGACGTATTGCTCGTCAAACCCGACCAAATGTCCGTCGGCGAGCTGACCACCTACATCCGCCACCTCCAAAACAACAGCCAAAACACCCAAATCTACGCCATCGCGTGGTGGCGCAAACTCGTTTACCCCGTCGCCGCTTGGGTCATGGCTCTCGTCGCCTTCGCCTTCACCCCGCAAACCACCCGCCACGGCAATATGGGCTTGAAACTCTTCGGCGGCATCTGTCTCGGATTGCTGTTCCACTTTGCCGGCAGGCTCTTCGGGTTTGCCGGCCAGTTGTACGGCGTGCCGCCCTTCCTCGCCGGCATCCTGCCCACCGCCCTGTTTGCCCTACTTGCCGTCCGGTTGATACGCAAACAGGAAAAACGTTGAACAAATGCCGTCTGAACCTCTCTTCAGACGGCATTTGTTTTCATTGGCACATTCCCACAGACAGATAGCCGTTCCCTATTACACAGCCTGTCATAACAGTTCCATTTTTGTTAAAACTAGTCTATGATAGCGGTGCAAATATTGTTTACAATATTTAACGCAAGTCATTTGCAACCGGATAAAAGAAAAACAGAAAAAGGAACAAAGAGATGTTAGAAGCCTATCGTAAAGCCGCCGCCGAGCGTGCCGCCCTCGGCATTCCCGCCCTCCCTTTGAACGCGCAGCAAACCGCCGATTTGGTCGAGCTGCTGAAAAACCCGCCCGCAGGCGAAGGCGGATTTTTGGTCGAATTGCTTGCCCACCGCGTGCCGCCCGGCGTGGACGATGCCGCCAAAGTCAAAGCCTCATTCCTGGCTGCCGTTGCCGAAGGCAGCGCATCCAGCCCCTTGATTTCCCCCGAATATGCGACCGAACTGTTGGGCACGATGCTCGGCGGTTACAATATCCACGCCTTAATCGAACTCTTGGACAACGACAAACTCGCGCCCATTGCCGCCAAAGGCCTGAAACATACGCTTCTGATGTTCGATTCTTTCCACGACGTTCAGGAAAAAGCCGAAAAAGGCAACAAATACGCGCAGGAAGTTTTGCAATCTTGGGCAGATGCCGAATGGTTCACCTCCCGTGCCAAAGTTCCCGAAAAAATCACCGTTACCGTCTTCAAAGTTGACGGCGAAACCAATACAGACGACCTCTCTCCCGCGCCCGACGCATGGAGTCGTCCCGATATTCCGTTGCACGCGCTGGCCATGCTGAAAAACCCGCGCGACGGCATCAATCCCGACAAACCGGGCGAAGTCGGCCCGATTAAATTGTTGGAAGAACTCAAAGCCAAAGGCTATCCGGTTGCTTACGTTGGCGACGTGGTCGGTACCGGTTCTTCACGCAAATCCGCGACCAACTCTGTCATTTGGCATACCGGCGAAGACATTCCGTTCGTGCCGAACAAACGCTTCGGCGGCGTGTGCTTGGGCGGCAAAATCGCGCCGATTTTCTTCAACACTCAAGAAGACTCCGGCGCGCTGCCGATTGAAGTCGATGTTTCCGCGCTGAAAATGGGCGATGTCGTCGATATCCTGCCTTATGAAGGCAAAATCGTGAAAAACGGCGAAACCGTTGCCGAATTCAACCTGAAATCACAAGTATTACTGGACGAAGTGCAAGCTGGCGGCCGTATTAACCTGATTATCGGCCGAGGTCTAACCGCCAAAGCGCGCGAAGCCCTGAAACTGCCTGCCTCTACTGCATTCCGCCTGCCACAAGCACCTGCCGAAAGCAAAGCCGGTTTCACCTTGGCACAAAAAATGGTCGGCCGCGCCTGCGGCCTGCCCGAAGGGCAAGGCGTGCGCCCGGGTACTTACTGCGAACCGCGTATGACGACGGTCGGCTCGCAAGACACCACCGGTCCGATGACCCGTGACGAGTTGAAAGACTTGGCTTGCTTGGGCTTCTCAGCCGATATGGTGATGCAGTCTTTCTGCCACACCGCCGCCTATCCGAAACCTGTCGATGTAAAAACCCATAAAGAACTGCCCGCCTTTATTTCCACCCGTGGCGGCGTGTCCCTGCGTCCGGGCGACGGTGTCATCCACTCGTGGCTCAACCGCCTGCTGCTGCCCGATACCGTCGGCACCGGCGGCGACAGCCACACCCGTTTCCCCATCGGTATTTCCTTCCCCGCAGGTTCAGGCTTGGTCGCTTTTGCCGCCGCAACGGGCGTAATGCCGCTCGATATGCCCGAGTCCGTATTGGTACGCTTCAGCGGCAAACTGCAACCGGGCGTAACCCTGCGCGATTTGGTGAACGCCATCCCGCTTTACGCGATTAAACAAGGTTTGCTGACCGTTGCCAAAGCCGGTAAGAAAAACATCTTCTCCGGCCGCATTCTCGAAATCGAAGGCCTGCCTGATTTGAAAGTGGAACAAGCCTTTGAATTGACCGATGCGTCTGCCGAACGCTCCGCTGCAGGTTGTACTGTGAAGCTCAACAAAGATCCGATTATCGAGTACATGAAATCCAACATTGTGTTGATGAAAAACATGATTGCCAACGGCTATCAAGATCCGCGCACTTTGGAACGCCGTATCAAAGCCATGGAAGCATGGTTGGCAAATCCTGAATTGCTCGAAGCGGATAAAGATGCCGAATACGCCGCCGTGATTGAAATCAACATGGACGACATTAAAGAGCCGATTATTGCTTGTCCGAACGACCCCGACGACGTATGTTTCATGTCCGAACGTTCCGGCACCAAAATCGACGAAGTGTTCATCGGTTCGTGCATGACCAACATCGGCCACTTCCGCGCTGCTTCCAAACTCTTGGAAGGCAAGAGCGACATCCCCGTCCGCTTGTGGGTAGCACCGCCGACCAAAATGGACGCGAAAGAGTTGTCCGACGAAGGCCACTACGGCGTACTCGGCCGCGCCGGCGCGCGTATGGAAATGCCGGGTTGTTCATTGTGTATGGGCAACCAAGCCCAAGTGCACGAAGGCGCGACCGTCATGTCCACTTCCACCCGCAACTTCCCGAACCGCTTGGGTAAAAACACCTTCGTTTACCTCGGCTCGGCAGAATTGGCGGCGATTTGCTCCAAACTGGGTAAAATCCCGACCGTTGAAGAATATCAAGCCAATATCGGCATCATCAACGAACAAGGCGACCAAATCTACCGTTACATGAACTTCAACGAAATCGACAGCTACAACGAAGTAGCCGAAACCGTGAATGTTTAACCGGAGCAACCCCGTGATATAAGGGGTTGGCACCCATGCCGTCTGAAAGTTTTTCAGACGGCATTATAATATTCTGCCAATCTCCCCTTTTAACGGGCAGTATAATGTAATCCTCCCCATCCGCCATACAAGGCAGACGATAATATGAACCTGAAAAACCGCCACTTCTTGAAACTCTTAGACTTCACGCCGGAAGAAATCACCGCCTACCTCGACCTTGCCGCCGAATTGAAAGCCGCCAAAAAGGCAGGGTGCGAAGTGCAGCGGATGAAAGGGAAAAACATCGCCCTGATTTTTGAAAAAACATCCACGCGCACACGCTGCGCATTTGAAGTCGCCGCACGCGATCAAGGCGCGGGTGCAACCTATCTGGAACCGTCTGCCAGCCAAATCGGGCACAAAGAAAGCATCAAAGACACGGCGCGCGTCTTGGGCAGGATGTACGATGCCATCGAATATCGCGGCTTCGGTCAGGAAATTGTTGAAGAATTGGCAAAATATGCGGGCGTACCCGTGTTCAACGGGCTGACCAACGAGTTCCATCCCACACAAATGCTTGCCGACGCACTGACTATGCGCGAACATAGCAGCAAACCTCTGAACCAAACCGCGTTTGCCTACGTCGGCGACGCGCGTTACAACATGGGCAATTCCCTGCTGATTTTAGGGGCAAAATTGGGAATGGACGTGCGTATCGGAGCACCGGAAAGCCTGTGGCCGTCTGAAGGCATTATCGCCGCCGCACACGCCGCCGCCAAAGAAACCGGCGCAAAAATTACCCTGACCGAAAACGCGCATGAAGCCGTCAAAGGTGTCGGTTTCATTCATACTGACGTATGGGTCAGCATGGGCGAGCCGAAAGAAGTCTGGCAGGAACGCATCGATTTGCTGAAAGATTACCGCGTTACCCCCGAACTGATGGCGGCATCGGGCAATCCGCAGGTCAAATTCATGCACTGCCTGCCCGCCTTTCACAACCGAGAAACCAAAGTCGGCGAATGGATTTACGAAACCTTCGGCTTAAACGGCGTAGAAGTAACGGAAGAAGTATTCGAAAGCCCTGCCAGCATCGTGTTCGACCAAGCGGAAAACCGTATGCACACGATTAAAGCGGTAATGGTCGCGGCTCTGGGCGACTGACAGAACTGTACCTGTTTAAATTCATCCGCAACACAGATGCCGTCTGAACACGATGTTCAGACGGCATCCATATAAAAACTGCCTACACGATGTGTAGGCAGTCCCGTTTGAAAACAATCAGTTTTTGTCTTGGTCAACCAATTTGTTGGCAGTAATCCAAGGCATCATGGCACGCAGTTGTGCGCCGACTTTTTCAACTTGGTGGTCGGCATTCAAACGGCGGCGGGCAGTCATAGATGCGTAGTTGACATTACCTTCTTGGATAAACATTTTCGCATATTCGCCGGTTTGGATGCGTTTCAGGGCGTTACGCATGGCTTCTTTGCTCGATGCATTTACTACTTCGGGACCGGTAACATATTCGCCGTACTCTGCATTGTTGGAAATAGAATAGTTCATGTTCGCAATACCGCCTTCGAAGATTAAGTCGACGATTAATTTCATTTCGTGCAGACATTCGAAGTAAGCCATTTCAGGTGCATAACCGGCTTCAGTCAAAGTTTCAAAACCGGCCTTAATCAATTCGACCACACCACCGCACAACACCGCTTGCTCGCCGAACAGGTCAGTTTCGGTTTCCTCGCGGAAAGTGGTCTCAATCACGCCACCTTTGGTACCGCCATTGGCAGCCGCATAAGACAGGGCAATATCTTTAGCTTTGCCGGAATTGTCTTGGTAAACGGCGATCAATGAAGGAACACCGCCGCCGCGTTTATATTCGCTGCGTACAGTATGACCCGGTCCTTTAGGAGCAACCATAATAACATCCAAATCAGAACGGGGAACAATTTGGTTGTAATGTACGTTAAAACCGTGCGCAAAAGCCAAGGTTGCACCCTGTTTCAAGTTGGCGGCAACTTCGGCATGATAAACGGCAGGCATGGTTTCGTCAGGCAGCAGCAGCATAACGACATCGGCTTCTTTGGTCGCTTCAGCAACAGTTTTGACGACATGGCCGGCTGCTTCGGCTTTTTTCCAAGAAGAGCCTTGGCGCAGACCGATCACCACGTTTACACCCGAATCTTTCAGGTTGGCGGCATGGGCATGACCTTGCGAACCGTAACCGATGATGGCAACGGTTTTGCCTTTAATCAGAGACAGGTCGGCATCTTTATCGTAATAAACTTGCATTTGATTTCCTTTGAATAAAATGAGTTCCGGCTTTGTGTTGAGAATGCCGGACGGTTAGATTGAGGGTAAAGGGTTAAACGGGGATATCTTCCATCAAAACAATTTCGAGCGCATCGGTTTTGCCGTCGATGGCTTTAACGAAACCTTGAAAATGTTCGCTGGCATTGTGCGCATCGATGGCAGCCTGAGATTTCCAGTTTTCAACGAAAACGAAACGGTTTGGCTTGCCGATTTCCTGATGCAGGTCGTAGCTGATGTTGCCTTCTTCCGCGCGGCTGGCTTTGACCAGGCTTTGGAACAAGGGTTTCAGCGTTTCCGTGTATTCGGGTTTAACAGTAACCAGTGCGACGATTTTAATGTTTGACATCAATCTCTCCTCCCGCTTTGTTTTTCAGACGGCATATTGCCGTCTGAAAAACGGCGGTATTAAATTTTCAAGATACGCTCGCCGCGGCCGATGCCGGCTGCGCCTGTACGTACGGTTTCCAGAATCTGAGCGCGTCCGACAGTTTCGAGGAAAGAGTCGAGTTTGTCGGTTGAGCCTGTGATTTCGATGGTGTAGCTACGGTCGGTTACATCGATGATGCTGCCACGGTAGATTTCTGTCAGGCGTAAAAATTCGTCGCGGTCTTTGCCAACGGCGCGGACTTTTACCAGCATCAATTCGCGTTCGACAAAACGACTTTCGTTCAAATCGACCACTTTAATCACTTCAATCAATTTATTGAGTTGCTTGGTGATTTGTTCGATGACCTGCTCATCGCCGTGGGTAACGATGGTCATACGGGACAGGGTTTTGTCTTCGGTCGGCGCAACCGCCAAAGAATCGATATTGTAATCGCGTGCAGAGAACAAACCGACCACGCGGCTCATCGCACCTGATTCGTTTTCAATCAGAACAGATAAGATATGTCGCATTTGTCTCTCCTTACGCCTTTTCGTCCGCACGCATATGCGGCGGAAGTACCATTTCGTCCAAACCTTTGCCGTTGCCGACCATGGGCATCACATTCTGTTTCTGGTCGGTCAGGAAGTCGATAAACACCAGCCTGTCTTTTTGGTTCAATGCTTCCAACAACGCACCTTCCACATCAGACTTCTTGTCCACGCGGATACCGATATGGCCGTATGCCTCGGCAAGTTTGACGAAATCGGGCAAAGAATCGAAATAGGTTTCCGACTCTCGACCGCCGTAATATATTTCCTGCCACTGGCGTACCATACCAAGATAACCGTTGTTCAGCGTAATGACGTTAACCGGAATCCGATATTGGAAACAGGTGGACAGCTCTTGGATGTTCATCTGGATCGAGCCGTCGCCGGTAATACAGAATACGTCTTGATCCGGGGCGGCAAGTTTTGCACCAATCGCATAAGGCAGACCCACGCCCATCGTACCCAAACCGCCGGAATTGAGCCATTGGCGCGGACGTTCGAAGGGATAATATTGAGCCGCAAACATTTGATGCTGCCCTACATCCGATGTGATGATTGCCGAATTGCCGGTAATCTCGGCAAGCTTCTGAATCACATATTGGGGCTTGATAATTTCGCTGCCGTTGTCAAACCACAAGCAATCGCGGGAACGCCATTCCTCTATGGTTTTCCACCATTTGCCCAAAGCATCTTCAGACGGCACGGACTCTTGTTTTTGCCACAGCGCAACCATCTCGGACAAAACGTTTTTCACGTCGCCGACAATCGGAATGTCCACCTTCACGCGTTTGGCGATGCTGGAAGGATCGACATCGATATGGATAACCTTCTTCGCCTTCTCGAAAAATTTGGACGGTACGGAAACCACACGGTCGTCAAAACGCGCACCTACGGCAAGAACGACATCCGCATTCTGCATGGCAAGGTTTGCCTCGTAAGTACCGTGCATACCGAGCATACCGAGGAATTGGCGGTCGCTGGAAGGATAAGCACCCAAGCCCATCAGCGTACCCGTGCACGGAGCACCCGTCATTCGGACAAATCGGGTCAGCTCTTCAGAAGCATTACCCAACACCACGCCGCCGCCAAAATAGACGACCGGACGTTTGGCAGATGCCAACATCTGCACGGCCTTTTTAATCTGACCGATATGCCCTTGAACAACCGGTTGATACGAACGGATAAAAATATCTTCCTGATGATAGCTGAATTTCGCCATCGCCTGCGTAACATCTTTCGGGACATCAACCACCACGGGTCCCGGTCGGCCGCTTGCGGCAATTTGGAACGCCTTTTTAATGGTTTCCGCCAACTCATTGATGTCCGTAACCAGGAAATTGTGTTTGACGCACGGACGGGTAATACCCACCGTATCAACTTCTTGGAACGCATCCGTACCAATCAGGGAATTGCCTACCTGTCCGCTGATGACCACCATCGGAATCGAATCCGTATAGGCAGTAGCAATACCGGTCAGTGCATTGGTAACGCCCGGGCCGGATGTAACCAATGCCACGCCCACCTTACCGCTGACGCGCGCATACGCATCTGCCGCGTGTACTGCCGCCTGCTCATGGCGGGTAAGAATGTGTTTGAATTTATTGAGTTGGAACAGGGCATCGTAGATTTCGATAACCGCACCGCCGGGATAACCGAAAACGTACTCGACATCTTCGGCTTTGAGACTCTGCACTATGATTTGTGCGCCTGATAACTGCATAACGACCTCTTTTATACGGTTTCAAACCAATAGGGACAAACCGCTTTGCCACAGCACCTGTAATGCAATTCCACCAAGCAGCGATTTAGGGTACGCGCATTGGAAGAACACAGCAACAGACGGATTATCCAATCAATTGGAAAGAAACACAGAGTTTGTGAAAAAGAGTAGAAACGATAACGCAAACCGACAGTTCAATCAAGAAAAATCTTTCATCTTTTAATATTTTTTGAAGATGGAGATATTATTGATTGATTTTAAAAGAATAAAATCAGGAGTACCTTTTTTGAAAGATGGAAATTGTTGACAGTTTATACAGGAGGGGCAGATGTGAAAAATCCTTCTTCGGTATCAAGAATTTTAAAATTTACAGGGTTTCATCCCAATAAAGACTCGGAATATTGATTGAACTTGATTTTATTTTTGATATATCAAAAATATTCCCAACCATACTTCCTGAAAATGGCTCATTGCACCGGACTGTATTGGGCGGCATTGACAGAACCAAGAGGGCTAACAACAACTTAAGATATTGATTGTATTTAATCTTATCTATTTCATTAAACAGTAATAGACAAAAAAATAACCGCTCTAAAAGCGGCAGGATCTCTCTCGAAATGAAAGCATATCACACTGATTTAAATATATTTTATTTTTAGGAAAATCAATAATACCGTAAAAAATACCGTAAATTTGTCAAAGTCAAAATTTTTCAGGGGCGGTTTGTGGCATTTCTGCCAAGCTGTAAAATATGGGCACATTGTAACATCGGCAATCATGCGCCGCCGCCCCGTATAAAAAAACAGTATATATATAAAAATCACTTGTTACCGTTGTTACTCTTGTTACCGCTTCGCAACATTATGATTTTAATATTTCTTTTTGCGTTTTTCGGTAACAAGTCGGTAACAACTGTAACAACTCTTTCCCCGTTTTCCGCCTATTTTTTGGCTTTTCCCGTGCCGTGATAGCCTTTTTCTTTCGTCTCCCTGCTCTCGATAGCGTAAAAAAGCCGCCTTTCGGCGGCTGTTTCGGTTTAGGCGGTTTCGGCTGCTGCCCATTGTCTTTTTTGCCTGCTTAGGATGATGCGGCTGTTTTTGGCTTTGTCTAAGGCGTTCAGGGTCTTTATCAGGCTTGTTGTTGTGATGTCCTGCGCGTGATAGCCTGAATATAACAGCCTGATTAAACTGTCTGCATATTGCGGCAATGGCGTTTCCTGCTTCTCCCATCTTGCTACGGTTTGGCGGTCTGCTCCGATAAATGCCCCCACGTCGCTTTGGCTCATTCCTGTTTGTTGGCGTAAAAATCTAAACTCTTTCGCGCTTAACGGGCGCGGCTGGCTGATTAGATTCAGGGCGATTTGTCCGTCCAATTCTTCGGCTGCTTCTATGCTGACAGCTTCCCCGTATGGTGTCTGCTCCACGGTGTAACCGTTGCTTAAATAAATGTTGTCCAGTCCTGACATTGTATAGTGATACATGGCTAATCCCTGTCGTCGGTATTAATAACGGTAACAATGATTGCATCGGGTCTTTGAGGCGATATAGCGGCAACTACGTCATAATTTGTACCTGCGGCATAGTGGCTAATCCTACATTCATAGGTTTGATGCGCGGTATTATGAAAGGCTGGGCGCGTTGATGTGCCTGCTAAAAGACACTGCACCACCATAAGGCGGGATATTTCGCGCTGCTGCATTCTTTCTATTGCGTGCTGGGTATAAAGGATTTTGCCGCTTGCCGCCGCTTGGCGTATCTGCCTGATAATTTCCTGTTTCGTCATCTCTCCCCCTTGCAATGTATCATTATGATACATTGCCGTTTAATGCGTTGTAAAGCAGTATGACAAAGCTGCCTTCGGCGGCTCTCTGTATCAATCAAGTTCTAGCGGCTCAATGATTAAATAATGGCGTATCGGCTTCTTGTTCACTTTGATTTGGTGCTGGTAGCCGTTTTTGGACGGCTTCAAGCGTCCTTTTTCCGATAGTACCTTACACACGGTATGAATCGGGAACGATTGGGCGATTTCTTCTCTAAACACCAGCGGCAGGATGTAAAACTCGTCATTGCCGCCAACCTGCACTTTAAAGCCTGCATGCCCTTTGCCTTTACCTCCTGTCATGGTGTATGGCGCGTCTCTTTCGCTCCACGACAGGAAGCGCGGGGAATCGGCATATTGTGCGATAAAGTCGTCCAACTGGCTGCATATCGCTTCTGCTTCGCGGTCTCCTGTGCCGTTCTCTTCCAGCCATTCGTGAAAGCACTGCATAACCGCCGCCCCGCCTGTCTTTAATCCTGTGATGGGCGCGGCATATTCTAAAACGGCGGCTAAAAGGGTAAAACGGCGGGCTATCCTCCGTGCCTGCCCTTCCATAGGCGGCAAGGCTTCAAGGTATCGGGCGCGTGTTGCTTCTATGGTTTCGGCGGCGGCTTCTTTGCCGTCTGAAAGGATTTGGCGGATAAGGGCGCGCCCTGCCGTGCCGTATTTCTTGGCGGCTGCCCTGTTGATATGCTCCGACAGTTTCGCGCCGTCTGTGAAGCCGTGCAGCGTGTCGTATATGCCGTGTTTGGCTTCTGCCTGTATATCGGGCAATCGGGCGCGGTTGCCTGCCTTCCATTGGGCGCGGTCTCCGATTAGGCTTTCGGGGTTGGTTTCGCCCGTTGAGAGTATCAAATTGCGCCATGTCTTTTGTTTGCGGTTGCCGCCGTCTTTCGCGCCCTGTGTTTTCGATATGCCGTTAATCACGCTGTAAACCATTTGGGGGATTCTTCGCGGGTCTGCGGTCTGTCCGATTTCGTCCAGTGCTAAAAAGCCGTCGTTACGCGCTAAGGCGGCATTCTGCAAACCTAATGCGGTAGTGTCCCAGTTGCTTTTTGTGGCTTCATAGCTGCCCCATACGCTTAATGCAAGGTTGGCGGCTGTGGTTTTGCCTTTGGACGAACTGCCTGCCAAGTGTACGCCGCCGCCCTCTTCGTGCAGCAGTGCCAAGAACGGCGCGGCAAGGCTTAAGCCCAATGCAAGGCATAGGCGGCTGTTGCCCTCTGCGTATCGGGCGGCTTCCTGCCGCCATTCTTCAAGGCTGCCCGATTCCGTATAGCCCTCCCTTTGGCTGGTGTCTCCGTTATAGATGATGGCGGGGCCTTTGTCGGTTGCCGTGATGGTTTCCCCGCTAGGCATGATATAGGTGTCTTTGTGCCAGCCTGCGCGGTCGGTAATGGTGTAAATATCGCCGCTGCCCTGTGTCTGCAAATAGTCGGAAAGCCGCTCACGCTTAACCCTGCCCGATAAGACAGCCAAGCCGTAAGACTGCAAACGCTGCCAGCCTTGAACTGTACCGATTTCCGATTGCGGGATGGCGGCGGTTTTGGTTCGGTGCGTGTTGGTGTCCTGCCAGCGTATCACGCGGTAATATGCGCCGTCGTTGTCCGTGCCCCTGCCTATGATGTCGATAGGGGATGAGAGTTTTACCGGCGTGGCTTCCTGCGTGTTGCCCTCCCTGTCGGTCTTAACGCCGATATACCACACGCCCGAACTGTCCACGTCGTAGCGCGGCTGTGCAAACGGCGCGGCAAATTCCGACATATCGCCCAACGGGGCGGCTTCTTCTGCGAAATTCGGCTTTACTTCTTTACACATAGTGTTAAAATCTCCTGTATGGGTTTGGTTGCCTTTCGCAGTTTTCCGCGTTTGGTTTCCGCTTGATAAATAATCCATTGCCGCCTACAAATGCCGCCTGTTTTTCAGACGGCATTTTTTACGCCTTGCCGCTGCGTTTGCGGTCGTTCAATTCGTCCAGCGCGTCATAGCCCGCCGTGCCGCTTATCCAGTATCGGACGGCTATTCCGCCGCTTTGGGCGCGTTTTGCCAGGCTTAATGCCGCCGTTTCCCCTACGGGGCGCGGTGCGTCGTGGTCTGCGATAACGGCAAGCTCTTTAATGCCGTCTGAAAGCTCCAGCCGCTTCATGCCGTTTGCGCTTAGGGAGGCGCATAAGCCCCAATCATGGGCGTTGAACAGCTCACGCGCGGCTAAGGCGGTTTCTATGCCCTCCGCTACCATCAGCCGCCCGTTTTCAGGGACGGGGAACAGGTAAACCGCCCCGCCCGTCATTGCGCCCTGTTTGCGGCTTCGCATTTTCTTGGCGGGCAAGGCTTCGCCCGTTTGGGGGTGCTTAATCCGCGCTTTGGCAAAGCCGCCGCCCCGTTGTGCTTCCAGATAGGTAATGTGCAAACCGCAAACAGTGCCGCCGCGTGTGGAAGCCGCTATTGCCGCGTGGAAACGCCCGATGAACAGCGGTTTGCCGTCCTCTCCCTGCGTCCAATATTCCATGCCTGCATGATGGCGGATGTTTTCGGGAAGGTATGCCGCGTTTAAGCCGCGTGATGTCCAATACTGGACAACGGGGCAATCGGGCGTTAACGGCTCTGCTTCGTCCCACAATGCGGCAAGTTTGCCG